>DASYSI010000426.1:0-8923 GCA_036003485.1 Burkholderiales bacterium
ATAACAATTTCGCTTGGAGGAGTCGTCGCATGAATGCAAAAAAATTTTACGATTGCACGCACGTGGCTTTGGAAAGCCAGCAGCGTGCTCGTTCCGTAACTGCGCAAAGCGATGCGGTCGCTCATTGATAATTCTTAATAGTTAAAAAAACCGGAGGAGGAAACATGACTAACTTACGTGAAATCGGAAAACGCGTGCTTGTGTATGCCATCGCTGTGCTAGGGGGGCTCGCGCTTCAGGCAACAACGGCTTCCGCCGCTCCCAAGCAGGACTCGCTCGACTTCTCGATCGAAGTCCTGTCGGGTCGTCCTGACACAATCACCGGCGGCGACACGCTCGTTCGGATTGACGTGCCTCGCAACGTCCCGATGCAACTGGTCTCGGTCAGGCTGAACGGCACCGATGTCACGGGTGCCTTCGTGCGCAACGAGTTGCTCCGCACGATGACGGGTCTCGTCACGGGACTTGTCGTCGGATACAACTCGCTCGAGGTCGATTCGAACGGCTATGGCAAGGGACGACCCACTGCGCAGATCGCGCTCACGAATTATCCGATCGAAGGACCGGTATTCTCGGGGCCGCACGAGCAGCCCTTCATCTGCGCGACGCAAAGCTTCAATCTGCCAGCAGGCCTCGGCAACCTAGGAGCAGCGCTCGACGCGAACTGTTCGATCAATCGACGCGTCGACTATATTTATCGGACTAGCTCGAATAGCTTTGCGGCCTGGCCGACAGGGGCTACGGCGTACCCGGCGAACCTCGTCCAGACCACGACCACGCTTGGCAAGACAGTGCCGTACATTCTTCGGCTGGAGACCGGCACCATTAATCGCGCGATCTACCAGACGATGATCCTGCACGATCCGCTCGCGGAGCCGGCGCCGAGCTGGCGGGAACCCCCGAAAAACTGGAACGGACGCCTCATCTACACCTTCGGCGGCGGTTGCATCGGCGGCTGGTACCGCCAGGGAAGCTCCACGGGCGGCGTGACCGATAACTTCATGCTGTCGAACGGCTACGCGCTTGCTTCCTCGTCGCTCAACGTCTTCGGTAATAATTGTCAGGACGTGACGGCGGCCGAATCGATGATGATGGTGAAGGAGCGCTTCATCGAGGCCTACGGCCCGCCCAAGCATACGCAGGGCTGGGGCTGCTCAGGCGGTTCCTACGCTCAGCACCAGATCACCGACAACTACCCGGGCCTGCTCGACGGCATCATCCCCGGCTGCTCTTTCCCCGAGGTCGGCTTCGCCACAATCAATTTCATCACCGACGCGTGGCTCATCGACAATTACTTCAACACTCGTGCGACCGTCGCGTGGACCGCGGAGCAGAAGCGGCAGGTTACGGGTTTCCTGCAGTACGCTACGGCGCCGAATATCGCGATTGGCGCTCGCCGCATCGATCCCGACTCGAGCTGCGGCACGCTGCCCGTGGCGCTGCGCTACAACGCGCTCACCAACCCGACTGGGGCACGCTGCGATGTCTACGACCACACGGTCAATATTTACGGCAAGGACCCGATCACCAACTTCGCGCGCCGGCCGCTCGATAACGTGGGCATCCAGTACGGCCTTAAAACGCTCAACGCCGGCGCCATCACGGTCGATCAGTTCCTCGACCTGAACGAAAAGCTCGGCGGCTTTGACATCGACGCCAATATTCTGCCCCCGGGCGGCAGCCGCACCGTGGCCGATCTGACGGCGGCGCGCGCGGCCTACCAGACAGGGCGCCTCACCAACGGCGGTGGCGGCCTCGCGTCGATTCCCATCATCGACTATCGGGCGTACAACGACGTGTTGCCAGGCGGCGACATCCACGTTCGCTACCACTCGTTCTCGATGCGGGAGCGGCTCCAGAAGGCGAACCGGCGCAGCGACAACCAGGTCATGGTGATCGAGGACAACCGTTTCGGCCTTTACGACAACAGCAGCCCGCTGCTGCAGCGCGCGATTCTTACGATGGACCGATGGATCACGGCCATCAACGCAGACTCGCGTGACATTCCCCAGATCGAAAAAGTCGTGCAGAACAAGCCGGCCGATCTGCAGGAAGGCTGCAATACACCCGACGCCACTCCGACTTTCATTGCGGAGCCGCAGGTGCGAGATCTGTCCACAGCGTGCGCAAAGCTTTATCCATCGAACTCATTTCCGCGCGAAGTCGCCGGTGCGGACATCGCCGCCGACATCATCAAGTGCCAGACTAAACCCGTAACGCTAGCGGACTACACCGTGCCGTTCACGCCGACACAGTGGGCTCGGTTGCAGGCGATCTTCCCTGCGGGTGTCTGCAACTGGTCGCAGCTTGGCGTCGAGCAGCAGGGGCTCAAGGGGACTTGGATCTTTTTCGACTAGCAGCCAATCACACACTTCCTTCGGAGGAATCACAAATGTCAAAACTACTCAGCGATCAATCTCGACTTTCCCCATCCCCCGCGCGCCGGTTCGTCCGAACTGCGCTGATAAGCCTGCTACCCCTCGCGCTCGCAGGCATTGGCAGTCCGGCGGACGCACGAATCACTCAGATTCAGATCAATTCCCGCGCGTTGGCCTTCGGCGGCGCCTCATTCGGCAGCGTGGGGCAGTACGAAACACTCAGGGGCGTGGCCTTCGGCGAGGTCGATCCGAATGATCCATTGAACGAGGTCATCACCGACATCAAGCTCGCGCCGCGTAACGCCCGCGGGATGGTCGAGTACAACATGGACTTCTGGATCAACAAACCTGTCGACATGACCCGGGCCAACGGCACGCTGCTTCACGACATACCGAATCGCGGCAGCGTGCGCAGTCTGGAGCTCAATGTCGGCGGCCAGGGCGACAGCAACGCCGGCGACGGCTTGCTTCAGCGGCAGGGCTATACGCTCGCGGATAACGGGTGGGAAGGCGACTTGTCTACCGGCCTGCAGATCAGGCTGCCCATTCCCAGGAACCCCGACGGCAGCGAGATTACAGGTCGCGTGCGCGCCGAATACATCCTGAACAGCACCGCGGCGAGCACGTTGGACCTGACGACTCCGCCCGCCTACGAAACTGTGAGCACGAGCAATGCCGGCGCGACATTGACCAAGCGCGTTCACCAGTTCGATACGCGCGAGCCCATCCCAAACAGCGATTGGGCCTTTGCCGATTGCTCGGTAGTGCCGTTCCCCGGTGTTCCGAGCACGAAAAAAATATGCCTGAAAGGTAATTTCGACACCAATCACATTTACGAGCTGCTGTACACGGCGAAGAACCCGGAGGTCCTGGGTCTGGGTGTTGCCGCGACGCGCGACTTCATTTCGTTCCTGCGCAACAGCAACGGTGCCGGCAAAGGTACAGAAGCGTGCAGGCCGAACGGCAAAGGGAACTGTCCGCCGCCGGGGCTGGGACCGGATAATCCCCTCGGCAACTCGATTCAGAACGCCATCGTTTACGGCTCGTCGCAAAGCGGCCGCTTTATTCGCTCGTTCATCGAACTCGGCTTCAATCTGGACGAAAACCACCACCAGGTCGTGGAAGGAGCAATCCCTCACAAAGCATCGAACCGCGGTGCGTTCAATGTCCGATTTGGGCAGCCCGACCGGTTGTCGGGAACGCAGCATACCGAGGCTCAATACCCGGGTGCGGAGTCGCCGCAAACCTGGGACGTGAGCCATGACAGGATCTCGGGAGTCACCGGCGGCCAGCTCCAACGCTGCCGCCAGACCCAGAGCTGCCCGAAGATCTTCAACACCAACACGGATACCGAGTATTCGCAGGCTTTGCTCGCGCTCAACACCACCGACTCCGACAGCACGCGCGATTTGAAGATACCGGACGACGTCCGAATCTATCTGTTCTCCGGCACGCGGCATGGCGGCGGCGATGTCACCGCGCAACCACCGACAGTTGTGCCGAACCCGCCGGCGAATTGTCAGCTGCGGACCAACAGCCTGCCGTTTATCCACGGCCAGCGGGCGCTATTACTTGCGCTGCGCGAATGGATCCTCCATGGAACGGAACCACCGCCGAGCCTCTACCCGACGCTCGACGCCGGTAACCTCGTGCCGTTGAGCGATATCTCCTATCCATACATTCCTGCCGTGAATTTCACGCTCGCCGGTGTCACCGCGCACAAGTTCTTCCAGGACCGCGGGCCGCTGTTCAATATCGCGGACATCTCCGGCGTGATGGCGGAACCGCCGATAGCGCGCGGTGCCTATAGCCAGCGCCTGCCGCAGGTCGACGCCGACGGCAACACGATCGCGGGACTGCGCAATGTCACGATCCAGGTCCCGCTGGGAACCTATCTGGGTTGGAACGTCAGGAAGGCGGGGTTCAGCGAAGGTGATTCCTGCGATCTGACGGGTTCGTATGTTCCATTCTTCAGGACACTGGCGGAACGTCTGGCGGCGGGCGACCCTCGTCCCTCGCTCCAGGAGCGGTACCCAACGCATGCGGACTATGTCGCTAAGGTCACCGCGGCGGCGAACAATCTCGTTAGCCAACGTCTGTTGCTGCTGGAGGATGCGGTCTTCCTTATCAACCAGGCCAACGCAGCCGCGGTACCGTAAATCATAGTCAACGCAGAAATTCGGGAAGGCGGCAGAGGAGATTCTGTCGCCGAACTGATTCTGTCCGGCGCGATGCATCGATTTCGCCGTTCTCGGGAGTAGTGCGCTAAGCGACTCGACATTCCATCGAGCGCAAGTTAAATCGCGCTGCAAATTCTTAAGGAAGGTCTGAAAAACCCCAGTTTCGTCGTTCCCGCGTAGGCGGGAACCCAGGGAATTTAGACACGTCTGGATGCCCGCCTGCGCGGGCATGACGATTAATCAGAGGTTCCTTAACTCAAGCGCGACGTCGCGCTGCTTTAGCTCAGGGATTTTTTCGCTTTGGCAATCGCCGCTTTGACGCGCGCCGGCGCCGTGCCGCCGATATGGCTGCGCGCCTTGAGCGCACCTTCCAGCGTGAGCGCGGCGAACACGTCATTCTCGATCAGCGTCGAGAATCCCTGTAATTCGGAAATCTTCAATTCCGTCAGCGCGCAGCCGCGCTCTTCGGCATACCGCACCGCCTGCGCGACCGCTTCGTGCGCCGCGCGAAACGGCAGGCCTTTCTTGACCAGATAATCGGCAAAGTCGGTCGCTGTCGCGTAGCCCTGGAGCGCCGCGCTGCGCATCGTGTCGGCATTGACTTTGATGCCGCCGAGCATGGACGTGAATACGCGCAGGCTGGCACTCAGTGTGTCAACCGTGTCGAACAGCGGCTCCTTGTCCTCCTGGTTGTCCTTGTTATAGGCGAGGGGCTGCGCTTTCATCAGGGTCAGCAGCGCGACCAGGTGGCCGTTGACACGGCCGGTTTTGCCGCGGATCAGTTCAGGGACATCCGGATTCTTCTTCTGCGGCATGATCGACGAGCCGGTGCAAAAGCGATCAGCCAGATCAATGAACGCAAAGCGCGGATTCATCCAGAGGATAATCTCCTCGCAGAAGCGCGACAGATGCATCATCACCAGCGCAGCGGCGGCGCAGAATTCGATTGCGAAATCGCGGTCGGATACTGCGTCAAGCGAGTTATCGCACACGCCGTCGAAGCCGAGTGCCTTGGCGACCATGATGCGGTCGATCGGAAACGTAGTGCCGGCCAGCGCCGCGCTGCCTAACGGCAGCCGGTTGACGCGTTTGCGGCAGTCGGCAAGGCGCTGGGCGTCGCGCGCAAGCATTTCGAAATACGCCATCAAATGGTGCGCGTAAGAGACCGGCTGCGCGACCTGCAGATGCGTGAAGCCGGGCATAACCGTGTCGGTATGCTCGTCGGCGAGTTTCAGCAGCGCACGCTGTGCGGCCTCGATCAAGTCGGCCAGCTCATCGATAGCCGCGCGCAGATAAAGCCGGACATCGGTAGCGATCTGGTCATTGCGCGAGCGCGCGGTGTGCAGCCGTTTGCCGGCGTCGCCGACGAGCGCGGTAAGTCGATTCTCGATGTTGGTATGAACGTCCTCCAGATCGAGCGACCATTCAAACTTGCCGGCACGAATCTCGTCGCGGATCCGTGTCAGACCCTGTTCGATCGCCGCAAGGTCCTCGGCGCTCAAGACTTCGACCGCGTGCAGCATGCGCGCGTGCGCAATCGAGCTTGCGATGTCGAATTCGGCAAGCCGCCGGTCGAAATCAATCGATGCTGTATAGCGCTTGACGAGCTCAGCGACAGGCTCATTGAACCGTCCTGACCACAGTGCCGCAGCGTCCTTCGTTTTCTCTTGCGTCACGTGTTGCGCTCTCACATAATCAAACGATGAGTATAAATCAAAACGCTAATACGAGCGCCTTGCCGAACTTCCGCAACCTCGGAATTTTGCTGCGTATTCTGGTGATCGTCGACGGCATGTGTCTCATCGTCGCGCTGCTTGGAGCGAATGGAACATCGACGCTGACCGAAGGACTGGTCGATCTATCGGCGCTGGTGCAGCCGATCCTGATTTTGAGCCTGCTGGTGCTTGCAGCAAGCAATGAGTGGCTGCACCGTTTGCGCTACTGGTATTCGATCGCCGCGGTGATTGCGCTTGAGCTTGCGTTGACGACAGTAGTTTATTTGCTCAGTCAGTATCTGTTCAGCAGTACGGGCGCACTCGAGCGTTACTGGATATTCACGCTGCTGGTGACGGGCCTGCTGATCGGATATTTCGATTTGCGCGGCCGCGCGCTGTCACCGGCATTGTCAGAAGCGCGCCTGCAGGCGCTGCAGGCGCGGATCCGTCCGCATTTCCTGTTCAACAGCATCAACGCCGTGTTGAGCCTGATCCGCCAGGATCCGAAGCGCGCCGAGACCGCGCTCGAAGATCTTGCCGATTTATACCGCGTTCTGATGGCCGATAACCGTCAGCTCACGCTGCTTACGCGTGAAATCGATCTCGCCAAGCAGTACCTGAGTATCGAGCAGTTGCGCCTAGGAGAGCGCTTACGGATCGAGTGGGATATCGCGGGTATGCCGCCCGATGCGCTGATTCCGCCGATGGTGCTGCAGCCTTTGCTCGAAAACGCCGTATATCACGGCATCGAGCCGCGTACCGAACCCGGCGTTATCACCATCCGCATTCACGGCGACGGCAACCAGGTGCGCTTGCTGCTGCGCAACCCATACCGTGAACAGAACGACCATCACAGCGGCAACCGCATGGCGCTTGCCAACATTCGAGAGCGGCTGGCATTGCATTTCGATGCCGAGGCGAGTATCAAGACCACCGCGGCCGACGACTCATACCATGTGCAAATCGTGATTCCATATCTCAAAGGGAGTGCGTGATGGGGGTGCAGCCGTTGCGCGTGGTGATCGTCGACGATGAGGCGCCGGCGCGCAATCGCATTCGCGACCTGCTCTCGGACTGCGCGCTCAAGATACCGATCGAGATTGCAGGAGAGGCGGACAACGGCCGGCATGCGATTGAGCTACTGACCGCATGCGAAGCCGATATCGTGCTGCTCGATATTCGCATGCCGGAAATGGACGGACTCGAAGTCGCGCAGCATTTGCAGAAACTCGACGAGCCTCCGGCGATTATTTTTACCACTGCTTTCGACGCTTATGCGCTGAAAGCATTCGAGGTGCACGCGGTCGATTATCTGCTCAAGCCGATTCGCCTGGCCCGGCTGTTCGATGCGTTATCTCGCGTGAGAAGCATGACGCCGCTGCGGGTGGACGTGCTGCGCGAGCTCAAGTCCGAGGCACGCACTCATTTATCGGTCAACGAGCGTGGCCGCATTCACCTGATACCGATCGACACCATCCTCTTTCTCAAGGCCGAGCTCAAGTATGTGACGGTGCGTACTGCTGAGCGCGAATTCCTGCTCGAGGAATCGCTGGCGAGGCTCGAGCAGGAGTTTCTGGGGCGCTTCGTGCGCATCCATCGTAATTGCCTGGTCGGAAAAGATGCGATCTGCGGCTTCGAGCGCGCAACCGATGCCGACGGCGAAGGGCATTGGCTGGTGGTACTGAAAAATATAACTGAGAAACTTGCGGTGAGCCGGCGCCAGCAGCATATCGTGCGCGAAATCGGGAAAATGCTGTGATCGCGCGCTTGGCTATCGCCGGCGTCTTCATGTACTCCGCGGCTGCGCTGGCAGCAGAGCAGGCACTCGGCGTGCTCGATATCACCCTGGGCGCGAGTTATGCCCGGCTCGAGCGCGATCTCGATTTCCGCGACCTCAATTCTTCGCTCGCTCAGATCAAAGATGGCAGACCTGATCTCGGCAAGCGCGGCTACGGCTGCACGAAGCGCGATGACGCTTTCGCCGACGTCGCGTGCGTGTCGCATGACGAGAAACTCGATGGCATCGAGACGCGCGAAATCCGCCTGCATTTTCTGCACGGCCGTCTGCAGCAGTTCTCGGTGACGGCGGAACTGCAGCACTACGACGCGGTGATCGGCTATCTGCGCACCCACTTCGGTGCTCCGCGCGAGGACGCGGGCTCGGGTTTGGCTGCCGCATCGAGCCTCCAGTGGCAAGGCGAGGCGGGTCATATCGCCGCTTATCGCGGCAAAGATCTGGTATTCGTAAGCTTCGAGCTCGCGACCTATGCCGACGCGGTAAAACGCAAGCGCGAGGGTGCGAGCCTCGAGTGTAACTAGCCACAGGTCGGCGAGGTCAAGCGGCTAGACCCTGCCGCCGGAGCGAGCGAACGCGCATGCTAAAATCAAAAAACCGGAACTAAGCTGCTTCAACTGGTTTTTTCACCTCCTTTCGCACACCATCCGTGACCGCCGCAGCGACCATCAAACTACTGCCTGCTATCGTTATCGCGTCACGCGCGAGCCCGCTCGCGATGTGGCAGGCACGCAATATACAAGAACGGCTCACCGCGCTATATCCGCGAACCGTCGTAACAATCCGCAGCATGACGACGCAGGGCGACCGCATTCTCGACAGGACTCTGGACAAAATCGGCGGCAAGGGCCTGTT
>DASYSI010000427.1:0-9421 GCA_036003485.1 Burkholderiales bacterium
CAAGGCAACGGCGCAGCGCAGGCGGGCCATCGATCGCGCTCCCCGGCCTTGCTTCGCTCCGTCTACGGCTCGCGCGATCACCTGCTTTGTTGCGAGCCTTGCGAATAGTCTCGCTATTCGACTGCGGCTCGCGTCGCGCATCTCACCCCGCCAAGCAGCGCCGCGGCCCCATGGGGTTCTGCATCAGCCTGCTAAAATACGAGCTGCCCTAAAAACGGGAACTGTGCACAGGAGGAACATGGCGACGACAATCAGGGTCAACGGCAAGTCGCACAGTATCGAGGCGGCCGACGCTACGCCGCTGCTCTATGTACTGCGCAACGATCTCGAGTTAAATGGCGCGAAATACGGGTGCGGCTTCGCCCAGTGCGGCGCATGCACCGTAATCGTCGATGGCAAACCGGTGCGCTCGTGCGTAACGGCACTGTCGACTGTGGCGGACAAGGCGATTACCACCATCGAGGGCCTGGGCGGAAGCGATAATCCGCATCCATTGCAGACCGCATTTATTGAAGAGCAGGCGGCACAGTGCGGCTACTGTGCAAATGGCATGATCATGACCGCCAAGACGCTGCTCGATAAAAACCCGCGTCCAACCGAGGCGCAGATCAAAAAAGCCATGGCGGCAAACTTCTGCCGCTGTGGCACGCACAACCGGATCGTTCGCGCAATCCAGCGCGCTGCGAAAAGCACATGATGAAGACCGACGAAAATTTCGATCTTCAGCGCCGCGACTTTCTCAAGCACGGCGGCGCGATCGTGGTCGCATTCAGCCTGATTCCGGCAGTGCTTGCGCAACAGCCGGTGCCGAAGCCTGCGCCGCTTCCCGGCAGTCTCAACAATAATCGCATGCTTGAGAGCTGGCTGCGCATCAACCCGGACGGCACTGTGATCGTCTTCACTGGCAAGGTCGAACTGGGGCAGGGAATACTCACCGCGCTGGCGCAAATTGCGGCTGACGAACTTGACGTGGCCTACGATCGCATCGAGATGATTTCAGCCGATACCTCGCGCAGCCCCAACGAGGGAATGACTGCGGGAAGCCAGTCAATCGAGCAGAGCGGCACCGCGCTGCGCTATGCTGCGGCGGAAGCGCGCGACATCCTGCTGCAGCTTGCGGCTGCGCGCCTTGGCGTTGGCGCTGACAAGCTCGCGGTCAGCGACGGTACGGTGACCACAACAGGCAGCGCCAAAACCAGCTACTGGGAGCTGGCGCAAAACGTAAATTTCAGGCGCGAAGCGACCGCGCGCATCCAGCCTAAGCTATCCGCGCGGCACCAAATCATCGGTAAGCCGGTCAGGCGCCGCGACATTCCAAAAAAAGTGACCGGAGGCGCCGCGTACGTACACGACATGCGGCTGCCGGGCATGGTATTCGGGCGTGCGGTGCGGCCGTCGTCACCGCGCGCGCAGCTCGTATCGTGCGACGAGGCGACCGTTCGCGCCATGCCCGGTGTGGTCGCAGTAGTGTGCGACGGCAGCTTTCTGGCCGTTGCAGCGATGCGCGAAGAGCAGGCGATCAATGCAGCACAGGCGCTGCGCGCCAGCGCCAAATGGAACGAGTCACCGCATCTACCGCCGCAGGGCATGGCGCTGTTCGAGCATCTGCAGAAGTTGCCTTCACGCGACTCCGTGGTGAATTCCAAGACAAACGCGTCGCGCGAAGGCGGCCGCATTGATACGCTGGAGGCTCTCTATACGCGGCCCTATCAATGTCATGCTTCGATCGGCCCATCGTGCGCGGTCGCGCAAATGAAGGACGGCAAGCTTTCGGTGTGGACGCATAGTCAAGGGGTTTATCCGTTACGCCAACATCTGGCGCGCGTGATGCGAATGGCCGAAGCCGACATCACCGCCGTTCACGTCGAGGGATCAGGCTGCTACGGCCATAATGGCGCCGATGACGTCGCATGCGATGCCGCACTCATCGCGCGCGCCACCAACGGCCGCCCGATCAAGCTGCAGTGGATGCGCGAGGATGAGTTTTGCTGGGAGCCTTACGGCTCGGCAATGGTAATGAAGCTCAAGGCGCGGCTAGACGAAGGTGGACAAATCGTGGACTGGCAGCACGACGTGTGGAGCCATCCGCACAGCACGCGTCCGGGCGGACCCGGCAGCAGCCTGCTTGCGGGTTGGTATATCGCAAACCCGGTGGCGGCGGCGATCCCCGTGAATGGCGCACAGCCCGCGGGCGCGGCGGACCGCAATGCCGTGCCGCTTTATGCATTCCCGAATCAGCGCATCGTGCTGCATTACCTGCCGGAAATGTCGCTGCGCACCTCGGCGCTGCGCACGCTTGGTGCCTATGCCAATGTATTCGCGCTCGAATCGTTCATCGATGAGATCGCGATCGCAGCGGATGCCGATCCGGTTGAGTTCCGATTGCGCTATCTGAAAGATGCGCGCGCGCGGGCGGTGATCGAAGCCGCGGCACAGCAAGCGGGTTGGAAGCCGAAACAAAAGGGCGACGGCACACGCGGGCGCGGCTTTGCCTTCGCCAAGTACAAGAATCTCGCCGCCTACGTCGCAGTCGTCGCCGATGTCGAAGTCGACCGCCGCACCGGCAAAGTACGGGTAACAAAGGCGGTATCCGCTGTGGACGCCGGTCTCATCATCAATCCCGATGGTGTCAGCAACCAAATCGAGGGCGGTATTATCCAGTCCACGAGCTGGACGCTAAAGGAACAGCTGAAATATGACCAGCAGCGCGTGCTCACGCGTTCGTGGGCTGATTATCCGATTCTGACGTTTCCCGAAGTACCCACGGTCGAGGTGGTGCTGCTCAATCGTCCCGACGAAAAATCGCTCGGGACCGGCGAGGGCTCGCAGGGACCGACCGCAGCGGCGATTGCCAACGCGATTGCCAACGCAACCGGCAAGCGTATGCGTGACCTGCCTTTCACCCGCGAACGCGTCAAGGCCACGCTCACCTGATATTCAGAAGTGGAAAAACAAAAAACGCCGCGTGCGTGTGGAAGTGGATTGAACAAACTGCGAGGGGAATATTGGTACAAAAAAAATGCGGCAACGCCGGTAGGAGGAGGGAGGTCCGGCGTTGCCGCCGCTGTCACGGGGACAGCGCTCAGATCTGTGTTGCGAGTGCGTACACCTTGTCGAGGAATGCATTCACGTCGAGAGTCGAATCGTCATCGGGCAATTCTGGGCTAATCGAGCGTTGTGCGATGTCGCCGCCCAAATAAACTACGGCCGGATTCCAATTCGAGTCCATGATTTCGCCTCCGTAAGTGTCGTTTTGCAACCCGTTGCTCGGTATTGCGCTGGGTGCCCGGTGTTGGTCCAGATAGATCACCATGTTTATCTCTTTGCATTAATTGTTGCGTCGTTCCGTTATATGCAAGTTGCAGGCCAAGGCGTTCGCAAGGCGCGCGCCGATCCGATTAAACACTATTAAGTCGATTGTTTTCTAAGGAAAAATAATGTCGATCACGAATGGCGCGGGACCTCGCCGCGATGCGATAAACGTGATTAAATCCCTCTTCAACGGCCGGCTCGCCGCCGACGAACTCTACAGTCGTTAACAGAATTTCGACACCAGCGTTCATTCGTAACCACCGCATGCCGGGATCGAACCTATACGAAGTACCACGCGGCGCTGCCGTGTACCTTGCGGTCGTGCAGTTCTTTTTTGTCACCACCTGGACCATCTATGTTCTCTATCTGCCCCAACTGCTGACCGCGGTCGGGCTGCCCGCACGCTATACCCTATGGATACTCATGTTCGATCAGCTCGCATTCATGGTGATGGATGTGGCTACTGGCATGGCGGCCGATCGGGTGGGCCGTGCGTTCGGCCGCATTGGGCCTTGGATCATTTCGGTGACGGCGGTGTCTTGCATCGCGTTTCTGCTGCTCCCGCATGCGAGGGCTTTAGGCGTTGCGGCGCCCGCGGTTTCACTCGGGCTGATATTCGTCTGGGCCGTCACATCATCGGCGCTGCGTGCGCCACCGTGGGTGTTGTTAAGCAAATACGCCGCCCCGCCAAGTCTGCCTTGGGTCAACGCGCTCGCCTTGTCTGGTCTGGCGATTGGCGGTGCGATCGCTCCCTACCTGGGCATCGCACTCAAGAATCTCGACCCGAGACTGCCTTTCGCCGTGTCGAGCCTGACGTTATTCGCGGCCACCGCCGGCTTGGTCTGGGTCGAGCGTAGATTGACGCGCCGGCCGATTGCAGCAGGCCGCCCGGCGCCGCCGTTAGGCGAGTTGGTGCCTGGCATGTCGTTGTTCCTGGTCGCGTGCCTTGTGCTTGCACTCGGTTTCCAGATTCATACCGCACTCAATTCGGCGCCGCAGTATCTGCGTTTCTCAACGCCCGGTGAACTCGAATATCTGCTGCCGCTATTCTGGATCGGCTTCAACGTCGCGATGTTTCCGGGCGCCGCACTCGCCAGGCGCTTCGGCACACTGCCGGTGATCGCGGCGGGCGCGCTCGTCGGCGCGGCCGGCGCAGCGCTCAGCATTGAAGCGCATAACCTCGCGGCTTTGATCGCAGGGCAGATGATTGCGGGTGGAGCGTGGGGCTGCATCATGATGGCGGGATTCTCGGCGGCGCTCGTCTTTGGCCGTACCGGACGCGAAGGAACCGCGCTCGGATTGCTGTTCGGCATGCTCGCGGTCGCCACCCTCTCACGCATGGGCGCGGTTGCGGCGCAGCTCAATAAAATTCCGGGCTATGCGGTGTGGTTGACGTGGGGACCGGTAGCGTTGTGGCTGGCCGGTGCGGTTGTATTCCTGGGATTGGCGGCCACACGCCGGCTGCGCGAGGCGACTTAAGGAGTCATGACGATGGACGCTCTAAATCGTGAACTGGCGGTCAGCTATGACGAAGTCGCCGCTGCGGCGGAGAAACTCAAAGGCATCGCGCATCGCACGCCTGCGCTGACTTCGCGCACGGTTGACGAACGCGCCGGCGCAAAAGTATTTTTCAAGTGCGAAAACTTCCAGCGCGTGGGCGCATTCAAGTTTCGCGGTGCCTACAACGCCTTGTCGAACCTGAACGGTGAACAGAAACGCCGCGGGGTGATTAGCTATTCATCCGGCAATCACGCGCAAGCGGTCGCGCTCGCCGGTAGGCTGCTCGGCGTTAAAGCGGTGATCGTAATGCCCAGCGATGCGCCGGCCGTCAAGCTCGACGCAACACGCGGCTACGGCGCCGAGATCGTCATTTACGATCGCCAGACAAGCGACCGCGAGCAGATCACACGCGAGCTCGGCGAAAAACGCGGTTTGACCGCGATCCCGCCATTCGATCACGCGCACGTGATCGCGGGGCAGGGCACGGCTGCCAAAGAGTTGATCGAGGATGTTGGCGAGCTCGACTACCTGCTGGTGCCATGCGGCGGCGGCGGATTGCTCTCGGGATGCGCGATCGCGGCGAATCATCTCATTCCAGGCATCAAGGTGGTCGGCGTCGAGCCCGCGGCAGGTGACGATGTCAAGCGCTCGTTTCAAACCAAGATACTGCAAAGCGTGCATAACCCGGACACGATTGCCGATGGCGCGCGCACCAGTTCGGCCGGGAAGCTCACTTTCCCATTGATCCTGAATTGCGTGCATGACATGCTGACGGTTACCGATGAAGAACTGCTGCGGGCGATGGTCTGCCTGTGGGAGCGCATGAAGATTGTCGTCGAGCCGACCGGCGCGCTCGGTGCCGCTGCACTGTTCGAAGGCAAGATCGCCGCGCGTGGCTCGCGCGTCGGCGTTATCCTCAGCGGGGGCAATGTCGACTTGAAGCTCATAGCGGAACTGGTTCGCTGACATGAGATTTTATGCCGCCGCGATCTTCTTAGGCGCATTTCTGTTATTTCTGGTGCAGCCGATAATTGCGAAGCAGATCCTGCCATGGTTCGGCGGCTCGGCGGCTGTGTGGGCGACCTGCTTGGTGTTTTTTCAAATGACACTGCTGGTGGGTTATGGCTATGCCGACGTGACCACGCGCAAGCTGGCGCCCAGGCAACAGGCGATATTGCATGTTGCGCTGCTGGTGCTGAGCTTGTTTATGCTGCCGATTACGCCCGACTTATCGTGGAAACCCTCCGGCGACGAAAATCCAAGCTGGCGTATTCTGGGCCTGCTTGGGGTCACAATCGGGCTGCCCTATTTTATGCTGTCGACTACGAGCCCGTTACTCCAGGCGTGGTTTGCGCGACGTTTCCATCATGCGATCCCCTATCGCTTGTTCGCGCTATCGAATTTGGCGTCGCTGCTCGCGCTGCTTGCGTACCCGGTCATGATCGAACCGTGGATGTCGACATTTACGCAGACGGCTTGCTGGTCGGTCTTCTATGGCGTGTTTGCGATGCTTTGCGGCTATGCCGCGATCGCGAGCGCGCGCGGCGGCGCAGCCATCACTGCCAGCACCGGGCAGGCCGCGGCCGCAGCCACGGCAGAGCCGCCGCCTAGCTTGGGGCGACAGTTGACGTGGCTTGCGCTGGCGGGAATGGCCAGCTTTCTGCTGCTGGCGGTAACGAACCACGTTTGCCAGAACGTGGCATCGTTGCCATTCCTGTGGATACTGCCGCTGTCACTATATCTTGTGACATTCATTTTCTGTTTCGACCATCCGCGCTGGTATCAGCGCAATGTTTTTCTGCTGCTTGCAGCGACGCTGCTGCCGCTGATGGCGTGGTATTCGGACTCGCTCAATCTCAAGCTTGTCATCCCAATGTATCTCGCCGGACTGTTCGCCTGCTGCATGTTCTGCCATGGTGAACTGACGCTGCTCAAGCCTGCATCGAAATATTTGACGACCTACTATCTGATGATCGCGTTGGGCGGCGCAATCGGCGGCTTACTGGTTGGATTGGTAGCACCGTACGTATTGAAAGGCTATTTTGAGCTCGCGATCGGCCTTATCGCCTGTGCACTGCTGCTGCTGTATCGAACGTTTCGAACGGCATGGTGGATGACGATCGCATCGGCGGCAGTCGTCGGCACGACGGCATGGGGCGCGGGCAAAGCGATCGATTACCAGATCGCCAATTCACGTGTAATGATGCGCAATTTCTATAGCGTGGTGAAAACGCGCGATTATGAAGATCCAGTGCCGTTTCGCTCGCTGGTCCATGGCGGCATCATGCACGGTGGGCAGTTGCTCGATCATGAATCGCGTTTGACGCCAAGCAGCTATTTCGGTCCGAATAGCGGATACGGCCGCATGTTTGCAAGCCTGCCCGATGCCCCGCGCAAAGTCGGCGTAATCGGTCTGGGTGCGGGTTCGATCATTGCGTACGCGCGCGACGGCGATGTTTTCCGTTTCTACGAAATCAATCCACAGGTTGTCGCTCTCGCGCAGCATGAGTTTACGTTCATGGCAGACACGCCGGCCAAGATCGAGGTCGTGCTGGGCGACGGTCGTTTAAGTCTTGAACGCGAACCCAGCCAGCAGTTCGACGTGCTCGCGATGGATGCATTTTCAGGCGACTCGATCCCGCTGCACCTGTTAACGCGCGAAGCGATGGCGGTTTACTTGCGGCACCTCAAGCCGGGGGGCGCGCTTGCGTTCCAGGCAACCAATCGTTTCATCAACATCGCACCGGTGGTTGCCGGCCTTGCTGCCGAGTACGGGCTGACCGCAGTGCTCATCTCCGACACGCCGCAAAGCGACGCCGGGGCCGAACACTGGGTATCAGCCACCGATCAGATCATTGTGACGTCGAACCGCGCACTGCTCGAAGCCGAAAAAATTCGCGCCGGCAAAGTACTCGCCGCCACTCCGGGTTTTCGCGTCTGGACTGACAGTTTTAACAATCTGGTGCGAGTTCTCAAATAAATCCACCCGTGGCATGTCGGTATTTGTCTGACAGAACGCTGCGTATGCTTTGATTTTCAATGCATTGCACGAATCTGACACGTCGATCCGCAACGCGTTCGCGAGAACCGCGCTTCGATTCGATGGTCGAAATTAAACGGACGTTATCGATAACGGAGGTTTTTATGAAGGTTGCAAAACTTACCGCGGTCGCGACGATTGCTGCGGCCGGCTTGGGTATTTCGCTGCAGTCGATTGCGGCAGGCGATATCGTAACGCTTCAGCCGGAGCAGCAGGGGGCGGTTTCGTTCATTAGCGGCGGAGTGGGCGATGACGAAGCGCAGGCGATCAAGAGCATGGCTGTAAACTATCCCGTCGAAATGCTGTTTGTGGCCAGAAGCACGCCCAATCAATATCTCGCAAACGTCAAGGTACAGGTCACCGATAAAAGTGGCAGCGTGGTTCTCGACACGACAACCCGCGGGCCGTTCCTGTACGCGAAGCTTCCGCCCGGACGGTATACGGTAAGCGCTGAGGCCGAGGGCGGGCTGAAAAGGCAGAACATCCAAGTGACGGGCGCGAGACAACGCGTGATGCTCGTGTGGGATCAAGGCGGCGGGGAGACGGCGGGTCTTGCCTACCGTTAGTTAGTTAGGGCTCTGCATCAGCGCTAGTACCCGAAGAGGTTGCGCCATGCGTGCTGCAGGTGCATGGCAATGGCGTCTTTAGCGCGTATCGCGTCGCGATCCTTCAACGCCGACACGATCGCGCGATGCTCCGCCTGATATTTGAGCCGCCGCTCGGGCGTCACGATGCGGTCTTTCAGTTTGCCCCATTCTGACTGCTGGCGGATCGCGGTGACAATGTCGAGGATACGAATTACGAAGCGATTGTGAGTGGCGCGCGCCATCGCTTCATGCAATGCAGCATCCCATAATTCGAATTCGTCGAGGGTCGCGGCGCGCTCGGCTTTGTCGAGACACATTTCCATGCGGTCGAAGTCGGCCGACGTGGCGTTGGTGACGACGAGTTCGGTAATCGCAGGTTCGATGCGCAGCCGCGCCTCCATCAACTCGCCCGGGCTGATGTGTGTTGCGGCACCAGCCGCCTCACCCTCGACGCGCGCCGCTGATACCAGGAAAGTACCACGCCCGACATGGCGCATGATCGTCCCTTCCGCTTCGAGCTGCGCCAGCATTTTTCGCACGGCGTTGCGGGGAACGGCAAAGCGCTTGGCGAGTTCGCGCTCGGTCGGAAGTTTTCCGCCGGGTGGCGCGGCATGTGTGCCATCGAGAATAAAACGCCGGATAAGCTGGGCGCCATGGCGAGATTGGATGCGGTCGGACATTTAATGCGTTTCTTTACGCCCTGTTAACATCTAGTTCGTCAGCCTAGTCTAGCACCAAGATTAGACCAATATCCAGATTGGTTCAATCCAATGAGCAGTCCGCACACGACACCATATGTTGCATTGCAGCGTAAAACGACACTTGAACCAATTTATGAAATAATGAACCAACTGCATAAATTTATTGACAATTGGTTCCTCATTTTCTAGCATCGCCTCTCCGCGCCGCAATAGGCTTTTGGCTTGTCAGAACCAAGCCGGGCAGTCCTGAATCAATCTCGTACGGAGAGGAAATCATTGCA
>DASYSI010000428.1:0-9980 GCA_036003485.1 Burkholderiales bacterium
CTGCCTGAGATGCTCGAGTTCGAGCGCACGAGCACGACGGTCGTCAATGCCTATATTGCGCCGCTGATCGCGACTTATCTGAGCCTGCTGCGCGAGCGCCTGCGGCAATACGATGTCGATGCGCCGATTCTCGTCATGCAGTCAAATGGCGGGCTCATCAGCGCGCGTGCAGCGGCAGAGCGCCCGGTCACTATCATCGAATCCGGTCCGGCGGCCGGTGTCGTCGCCGCCGCACGTCTTGCGCGCGATGGCGGCTACGACAACGTCATTACGCTCGATATGGGCGGCACCACGACCAAAGCATCGATTATCGAACGTGGAGAAATTTTGCGTGCAACGGAGTACGAAGTCGGCGCGGCGGCTTCGGTCAGCAGCAGACTGATGCGCGGCAATGGCTACGTGTTGCGAATTCCCGTGATCGATGTCTCCGAAGTCGGCTCCGGCGGCGGCAGCATCGCCGCGATCGACAGCGGGGGCTCGCTGCGTGTCGGCCCGCATAGTGCAGGGGCGGTTCCGGGCCCCGCGTGCTACGGGCAAGGCAGCGAGCTGCCGACCGTTACCGATGCGAATCTGGTGTTGGGTTATCTCAATGCGCATTCACTCGCCGGCGGTGCACTCCACATCAGGCGTGATCTCGCCGAAGCGGCGATTCGGCGCCATGTCGCTGACCGCAGCGCGTTATCGATCGACGAGGCGGCTTATGGGATCCATCTCGTCGCAAATTCCAACATGGTGCGCGCCATCAAAATGGTTTCGGTCGAGCGCGGACGCGATCCGGCTGAATTCATGATGATGGCTTTTGGGGGTGCCGGGCCGATACACGCGGCCGGCGTCGCACGCGAGCTTGGCATCACGCGCGTGCTGATTCCGCCTTCGCCCGGCGTGTTCAGCGCCTTTGGTTTGCTGCGCGCCGAAGTCGAGCAGCACGCGGCGAAAACCGTGCTTACCCTCACGAACGACGCCGATCTGGCCGTCATACAATCCGCGCTCGACGCCATGCACAAGGAGCTCGTGGCACGGCTTGCATCGGAAGGCTATGCTGAAAACAGCATAACGATCGCGACCTTCGCGGATTTGCGCTATCGCGGCCAGTCGACGGAAATCACCGTACCGATCGCGTCAGCGCTGACCGAGGCCGAGCTGCGTGCAGCCGAGGCACGCTTCGAAACGGAATTCGAGCGGACTTACGGTCATCGCGGCCACAACAAGGAATTCGAGCTCGTGACCTGCCGGATGATTGCATCAGTCATCCGCCACGCGGAGCATGCCGCGGCGTGGGCTGTCGAGCCTGCCGTCGGCGGGGCGCAGGCGCAGCGCCTCGCCTATTTCGGCCCCCGCTATGGCGCGCTGCAAACGCCGGTGGTCGACCGCGCGGGCCTGTGCGCGCACGCACGGCCGGGACCGCTTATCGTGCAGGAATACGATACGAGCGTGATCGTTCCGCCCGATTGCACGATTGCGCTCGACGCGCACAACAATATCGCGCTGAACATCGGAATCGAATGATGGCGCTCTCGTCCTTAGCGAAAGGAGAAGGTCTGAAGTTGCTGGCGCGCTTTGCATCCGGCGTTGACCTGAAGGCGATGCCATCTGACATCGTCGCGAAGGCGAAGGCCTGTCTGTTGTATGGGTTGGCGGTCGGCGTTGCCTCGATGGAGACGAGGCCCGCGCGACTGGCGGCAGCGGCGCTCGATTTGGAATACGGAAACGATGCGGGGCCGTCGACACGCCTCGTCGATGGCAGGCGCGTCGCTGTCGGTGCGGCCGCTTTCGCCAATTCCGCGCTCTTGCACGCGCGGGTGCAGGAAGACGCGCACCCGGCCGGTCACATGGGCGTAGTGGTCATTCCGGCCGCGCTTGCCGTAGCTGAGCGCGTGGACGCAGCCGGTGATGAGCTGCTGGCAGCGATAATCGCCGGCTATGAAATTGCGCTGCGCATTGGACGCGACCACGCTGCAGACCTCAGCAACCGCGGTTTACGCACGACATCGAGCTATGGTGTTTTTGCGGCTGCCGCCACCGCCGCGCGATTGATGCGGTTGGATGGGGAGCGCACATTGCATGCGCTCGCATTGGCGGCGAATCTGGCCGGGGGCCTGCGCGAATTCGTCAATGCCGGCAGCGAAGAATATCCGTATCAGGCGGGTTTTGCTGCGCGCAACGGTATCAGCGCCGCCAGCTGCGCTCACCAGCATATCGAGGCAGCATCGACCAGCCTGGATGGCGCGGCGGGTTTTTTTCCGGCGTATGGAGAGCCGTCCAGGGATTACGACAGGCGCCTGGTCGATGGGCTCGGCGCAGCGTTCGAAATGCGCGAGATCACGTACAAGCCTTTCCCGGCGTGTCAGTTCCTGCGCAGCGTCATACGCGGCGTCCTGGAAGTGCGCGCGCGCGCGCCGGCGGCACAGCTCGGCGCGATCGTGATCCGGATGAATCCGTTCGAAGCCGATTTCTTTGGCGTTAGGCACGCCGGACCTTACACTACCTTTTCACAGACTTTCATGAGCGCGCCTTTTTGCGCGGCGCTTGCATGGTCGGCGGGCAAGGTGACTTATCGCGGCATGCATGATTTCAACGATGCCGCCTTGCTCCGCAGCGTTGCGCGCATCGAGATTGTTTCCGATGCGGCGCGGCCGCGCTATCGGCCGCGCCTCGAGATTCGATGCGCTGACGGCGCGTGCCTTGATTGGGAGGCCGCGCCGGATAGCGATACGTTCAAGCTCACGTGGGATGCGGCGGTGACGATGACCCACAGCCTGTGCGACGAAATCGGGATATCGGAGTCTCGCGCAGCCGGCTTCATTCGCAACGTGGAGGGCATCTGCGAAGGCCCAGGCGCGATCCGCAGCTTGATGAGTTACGTGTCAGCGATGAAGCGCGAATCATAGAGAAACTCAAATTTTTTGGCTGTCCAGCAACGGAGGAAGAATGAACCACGCAGTCCTGACCTTGGGCGCACTGGCCCTTAGCTCCGCGCTCAGTTCGCACCATGCCGCCGCCCAAAACGGTTACCCGTCGCGGGCGATACGTCTGATCGTTCCCGCTGCGCCGGGTGGTGGCACCGATTTCACCGCGCGCACGATCGCGCAAAAGCTGACCGAATCGATGGGGCAAACGGTGATCGTCGATAACCGGCCGGGTGCTGCGGGCAATATCGGCGTTGATATTGCCGCCAAGGCAAGCCCCGATGGCTACACGCTCGTGATGCCGATCACATCGTTTTCGATCAATCCGCATCTCTATGCGAAGCTGCCGTTCGACACGATCAAGGACTTTGCACCCGTCGTGCTCGCTTCTTCGGCACCGCTGTTCCTGGTGATAAATCCGTCCGTACCGGCAAAGTCGGTCAGCGAGCTCATCGCAGTCGCAAAATCGAAACCGGGACAGCTTAACTATGCCAATTCAGGCAACGGCACGACTGCACATCTCGCGGGCGAGCTGTTCAAGAAAATGGCAGGCGTGGATCTGGTCAGCGTTCCGTACAAAGGCGGTGGTCCAGCCGTGATCGACCTGATTGCTGGATCCGTGCAGATTTACTTTTCCACCATTCCCGCCGCGCTGGCGCAGGTGCAAGCCGGCAAACTACGCGGTATCGCGGTGACGGCGAAGACGCGCGTGAGTCTCATTCCTGACGTGCCGACGGTAGCGGAGTCGGGACTGCCGGGATTTGAGGTGATCGGCTGGTTCGGCATTTTTGTGCCTGCCGCAACACCCAAGCCTATCGTTGCCAGGCTCAACAAGGAGATAAACGCCGCGCTGCGCGCGCCCGAGATGCAGAAGCGCCTCGCGAGCGAAGGCCTGATTCCCGGTGGCGGCACATCTGAGGAGCTCAGCAACTTTCTGCGCGCCGAAGTGACCAAATGGGGCGCACTGATCAAGGAAGCAGGCATACAAGGCAGTTAAACCGGAAGGAACCAAAAATGAACGCACCTGACAGCACGAATATCGCGGGCGCAGACCCGCTTGCCACGGTATCGCAGACGGTGGCACAGAAGGTCGCACAGTACGTCACCGGCTTTCACTACGAAGACATTCCGCAGGCCACACGCGAGCGCGCGAAGCTGCTCGTGCTCGACGCAGTCGGTATCGCACTCGCGTCGACTCAATATGATTTTGCGCATCGCATACTCACCGGACTCAATGCACTGAATGAAGGCGGGAGCTCGAGCCTCATCGGCACGCGCGGCAAGCTCGCACTGCGTGACGCCGTGCTTTTCAATGGCGTGCTCGTTCACGGTCTCGACTATGACGACACCCACATCCGGGCGATCATCCATGCGACTGCGAGCGCATTTCCGTGCGCGCTCGGCGTGGCCGAGGCGATCGATGCGCCAGGCAGTGTTCTGCTCGCGGCCTACGTACTGGGAGTGGAATTGGCAACGCGTATTTCGGACGCCGCCGGAGGCCATTTCCATGATTTCGGTTTTCACCCGACCGGCATCGCCGCGCACTTTTCGTGTGCGCTGCAGGCGGGCTGGCTCTATGGTTTGACGCCGCGCCAACTCGTGATGGCGCAGGGATTCGCGGGCAGCACGGCCGCCGGCAGTCAGGAGTTTCTTGAGGAAGGCGCATGGAACAAGCGCGTGCATCCGGGTTGGGCCGGAGTCGCGGGCATCACCGCCGCGCAGCTCGCACGGGCGGGTTTCAAAGGGCCGACCAAACCGTACGAAGGCCGCTTTGGCTTGTTCAGGAGCCATCTCGGCGAGCTCGAAACGAGCGTGCGCTACGACGCCATACACGCGAGCCTCGGCAGCACGTGGGAGCTGCATAACGTGGCGATCAAGCCTTATCCCATCTGCCATTTGATACACGCGTGCGCCGACTCGGCCGTGATCCTCAAGGACAAGCACTCGCTTGCGCCCGGCGACATCGAGCGCGTCGTCGCGCTCGTGCCGCAGCCGACTCTGCATATCATCGCGGAGCCGGCGGCGATCAAGCTTCGCCCGGCGAACGAATACGACGCGAAGTTCAGCACGCAGTTCGTGGTCGCGACCTGTCTCGTCAAAGGCCGCTTCGGTCTGGCGGAGCTGCTCGAAGACACGCTGCGCGATGGCGCGATCCTCGAGCTCGCCGCGAAAGTGGAGTGCGTCGCCGATCCGGACGCGTCCTATCCCCAGTATTTCTCAGGGGGTCTCGAGATACACACACGCGACGGCAGGACTTTTCGCCACCACGAGAAAGTCAACCGCGGCGCGGGCGATCGCGCATTGAGCGCGGCCGAGATCGAACGCAAGTACTTCGACAACGCTACACTCGCGATAAGCAGATCCCGGGCGGAAGCCATTTGCGATGCCGTGCTTGCGCTGGAACAGCGTTCAGCTGCCGAATTCGCGCAGTTGCTGTCCGGCACCTGCAGCTTTCAACGCCGCTCGCGTTCGTGACGAATTCGGTCGATGCGACATATCTAACTGCAACACCGTTCACAGGAAATTTAGAAATGATGACCACACTGACGGATTCACCGGCAGCCTGGAGTGCCGATCAACTGGAGGCTGACCGGCGCTGGATGTTCGAGCTCGACGACAAGGCGCGGCACGATATCGTCGCGGCGATCGGCAAAGCGCGCGATCCCGACAAGGAATTGTTCGATTATCGCCGCCAGGATTTCGATCTGGGAGCCGCCTGGCCCGTCATAGCAGCCGCGCTGGATGAGACGAAGCGCGGACGCGGGGTGGCGCTTATCCGGGGTCTGCCGCGCGAAGGCATCGACGACAAAGCCTTTGAGCTTCTGACCTGGGCGATCGGTTTGCACGCAGGTGTCGCACGGCCGCAGGGTAAATCGACCCAGTATATTTCGGCGGTGCGCGACGTCGGCACCGCTTATCGCAGCGGAACGGGCCGCGGCTATTCATCGAATGCCGAGCTCGATTTTCACACCGACTCCGCCGATATCGTGTTCCTGAGCTGCTACAACAAGGCCGTATCGGGCGGCATGAGCATTACCTCGAGCTCGATTGCGGCATACCACGTGATGGCGTCCGAATATCCGGAGCTGATCGAATGGCTGCACCGCCCAGTCCATTTCAGCCGGCAAGGCGAGGAGGCGCCGGACGAAGCGCCATCGTGCCTGCAGCCGATATTCGAGCAAGCGGACGGCAAGCTCTTCAGCCGATGGAACTGGAATCGGGTGAGCTCGGCGCAGCAGCTTCCCGGCGTGCCGCAGCTATCGGATCAGCATCTTAAGGCGCTCGACTGCTTCGATCAGATCGTGCGGCGGCCGGAGCTCGCACACACGATGTGGCTGCAGCCCGGCGACGTGCAGATCGTCAACAGCCATGTGACGCTGCATTCGCGCACCGAGTTCGTCGACCACATCGAGCCGGCGCGAAAACGCCTGCTATTCCGGCTTTGGCTCGCGCCGCCGGACAGCGACCGATTACCGGAAAGCTGGCGTGCCTTGTACCGGGCAGTTGCGCCCGGTGTGGTTCGCGGCGGCATCACGGGGCAACATCACGACGATCGCTGCAAAGCGTTCGAAAAGCGCCAGGCTGGGGACCTCGGCATGCGCATACCCGCGTGACACAAGCCAAGTGACGATCCGGCTCTCAATCCGCAGCTGGAGGCGGGTTCAGCCGCGAGCCGCGAGCGATGGGCTGCGCGTCGTCGTCGACATCAGGCTTAGGAGCGGTTCCATCGCTCGCGCGTCAAGTTGATCGAGCCGGTTGAGCTGTTCGAGCAACGCTTCGCCTTCGCTCTTCGGCAGCGCGTGTTCAAGACAATCGCGCAGCTTCGCCTGATGGTCTTCATCCTCCATCGGCACGCCCCACGAGCCGCGGGGTCCCCGGCATACGGCGGTATGAGTCGTGCCGTCCTCGAGCTCGACCTGGACTTCTACATGCATTGAATGGAAGTCGCCAGGGATGGATATTTCCTGCGCAAGCTCGATTTTTTTCAGCATCTCGACCATGTCGGAACGAAGGCGACGCTCTTCGGTAAAGCTGTCGATTTTCACTGCGCCGTCGAGCAAAGCCGCGGCAGCCGTGTATTGAAAGCTGAATTTTCCGTCGAGGCCAGTCGCTGGCTGCGGCCGGTCGATATATTTCATGACAGGCGAGAACATGCGCACGCGACGGATAGTTTTGTTCCGTTTACCGAGCGCGCGGTGCAGCTCGAGACCTGCGGTGATCCCATAGTGCGTCGCGTACTGCGAGGGAAAGAGCTTGATCGCGAGACCGGGATCGACGACACGGTAAGGCTTGCCGTACGCGAGCAGGCGATCGGCATCGAAGCGATCGGGATAGAACGTGGGGATGAGTCCTTTGTGCGCTTCGAGCACGTCCGGATTCGCAGTGAAGCCGCGTTGGGCCAGCAGCGCGGCATCCAGACCCGATGCAGCGGCGTTGCCGCAGTGGGTCGACTTTGTCATCGAACCGATATTCGCGAGCAGTGTGCCGGCGCGCGAGGCTGCCAGCCCGATCGCGTGTCGCATCGTCAATGCGTCGAGCTCGAGCAGATCGGCTGCCACGACGGCACTGCCGATTACGCCTGCCACGCCTGGCGGGTGAAACTTCAACTCTTCGGGCACGTACTGGTTCCCGGCGTACTGCAGGCGACCCTGTATCTCGAGTCCTTTCGCTACTGCGGTGATGATTTGTCTGCCGCTCAGGCGATGTACCTCGGCGAGCGCAAAGGCAACCGGCACCGTCGGTGATACCGAATGCGTCGGTGGACTCCACATCGGCTCGAAATCGAGCACGTGCGTAGCAACCGAGTTCACGTACGCTGCCTGAACGACGGAGAGCTTCGTGCCTGTGCCCCAAATCGATGCCTGTGGCGAGCCGCCGAGCGCGAGCATGTGCTGCGTCATGATTTGCACCGGCGGTTCGTGCGCGCCCGCCAGCGCAACCGCGATGCCGTCCTTGATCGCCTGTTTGACGCGTTGTACGCATTCGTCACCGAGCGAGTCGTAGCGTGTCGCATGAATGATCGCGCACAGATCTTGTGTCAGTCCCAATTGAATCTCCGTTCGTACAGAAATGATGCGGGCCACGCGCAGAGCGCAAATTTTACTGCGTTTCCTTGCACTCCGGATGTGGTGCGCGAACGATTGAGGTATGCTGGTCATTCTAAAAAAAAGCGATGCACAACCAGTGCAAGGAGCATGAAACAAAATGAGCGAATCGACGATGTGGATTATTCCGGAAGCGCCGCCGCCGGCGGATGTCGGACTCGCGGGCGAGCGCAAACTGAAAGGCGGGCTGCGGTTGGGCATTCTGGACAACAGCAAGAGCAATGCTGACCACCTGCTCGGGATGATCGTCGACGGCATCAAGGCGAAGCTGCCGGTGCTCTCAGTTGTAGCGCTGCGCAAGCCGAGCCCTGCGGCAGGCGCGGATCCCAAGCTGCTCGATCAGCTCGCCGCAGAGGCTGACTGCGTCATCAGCGCCATGGCGGACTGAGGCGCGTGCACGTCGTGGAGTGTCCACGACATGGCTGAACTTCGCAAACGCGGATTGTCTACAGCGGTGATCTGCTCCACGCCGTTCGAAAAGCTTGGACGCGCGCAGGCGCGAGTCTTCGGAGTACCAGACTTGCCGCTCGTGATGATCCGGCATCCGCTCGGCGGACTTGAACTTGATGACGTGCGGGCGCGCGCGCAGGAGGCCGTACCTGCGGTCGTGGATCTCTTGCGGGGGCGGATGGAATGAGCCGGATCGCGTCCTACCTGGGCATACCGGGAATGGCAATGGAGGGCATCGAGGATTTTGAAGCCGCCACTGAGCTATGCCGTGAACGCGGATGGGGCGACGGTCTGCCGATCGTGCCGCCCACTGCGCAGCGCGTACAGAATATGCTCGAATACTGCGATCGCCCATGGGACGAGGCGATCGCGTCGGTACCGCCGCGCAACGGCGCCGCCACGCCGTTGCGTCTGGCGGCGAACGCAGTGATGGCGGGCTGCCGCGCGGAGTACTTCCCGCTCATCATGCTGGCGGTCGAGGCGATGTGTGAGAAGCCGCTCAATCTCTACGGCATTCAGACCACGACGCATCCGGTCGCGCCGCTCGTGATTATCAACGGTCCGCTTGCGAAAGAGCTCGACATCAACGCGGGTCATAATGCCTTCGGCCCGGGCCGGCAGGCGAACGCGACGATCGGGCGCGCGATCAGGCTCATTCTGCTCAATATCGGCGGCGCGATTCCCACCATCGGCGACATGGCGACGATGGGCCAGCCCGGCAAGTACAGCTATGTCGTCGCCGAAAACGAAACCGCGAATCCGTGGGAGCCGCTGCACGTCGAGCGCGGATTTTCCAGCGACACCAGCACGGTCACCATAGTCGGCGCCGAAGGCCCGCATAATATCAACGACCATGAAAGCACCACCGCGGAAGGCATACTGCGCATGACGTGCGGCACCGTCGCGATCACGGGTTCGAACAATCCCTATTACGCGGGAGAGCCGCTCATCGCGTTCGGGCCCGAGCACGCGGCAACGGTCGCCGCGGGCGGATATTCGAAAGCCGACGTCAAGCGCTATATCCTCGAGCATGCGACGGTGCCGTTGGGCGCGTTTTCGCGCGAGAACGTCGAGCGGCGTTTTCGTGTGAAGTTCGCGCAGCGCTACGCCAGCGCCGGCGCCGATGCGCGCGTGCCGATGGCACAGCGCGCCGAAGACATCATGATCGTGGTGCTCGGCGGCGCGGGCAAGCATTCGATGTACATCCCGACTTTCGGCGAGACGCGTTCAGTAACGCGCGCGCTCAGGCTTGCAGACGGGACACCCGCGCGTAGCGTGCAGGCATTCCGGCGCGGTTGAATAGCGCACACCGGGAGAAACAATGGCAAAACAGAAGTGGTTTTATACCTATGCGATGCTTGGCACTGTCAGCGTTATTCATGCCGGACATCCAGTCGCGGCGCAGAGTTATCCGCAGAAACCGGTTCGTCTCGTCGTCGGTGTGCCGCCAGGAGGGACGACGGACATCGTCGCGCGCCTCGTCGGCCAAAAGTTGGGCGAGCAGCTCGGCCAGCAGTTC
>DASYSI010000429.1:0-8320 GCA_036003485.1 Burkholderiales bacterium
CGGCTGCCGCGTTTTTCGATCAGCATTAATCTGTCCTCTGTCAGCTCTGACGCTGGAGAATGTTGGAAAACTCTTCCATGAACGAATCGAACCGCGTCGCGAGCTGGTTTACGTCGCCTGCGAAGCGGTTGTAAGCGACCACTGCCGGAATCGCCGCAAAAAGTCCCATCGCCGTCGCGATCAACGCTTCAGAGATGCCCGGCGCCACCGCGGCGAGCGTTGCCTGCGCCGTCGTGGCGAGCCCGCGGAACGAATTCATGACGCCCCACACCGTGCCGAACAACCCGACATAGGGGCTGACCGAGCCGACCGACGCCAGAAACGACAAATGTGATTCGAGGCTTTCCATTTCACGCTGATAGGTCGCGCGCATCGCGCGCCGCGTGCCGTCCATCACCGCGCCGATGCTCTGCCCCGACTGCTTCCGGAGCTTGGTGAATTCGCGGAATCCCGATTCGAAAATCCGCTCGAGCGAGCCCGAGGAATCACGGGCGTTGACCGCGCGCTGAAACAGCTCATTCAACTCGCCGCCGCCCCAGAAATCGCGCTCGAACTTCTCGGCCTGTCTCATCGCGCGCTTGTAGATGAAGATCTTGACGAAAATGTAGTACCACGAGACGACTGAGGCCAACAGCAGTCCGGCCATCACCAGCTGCACCAGCAGGCTTGCATTGGTGATCAGGCTCAGAACCGACATATCGTGCGTGACGTTCATGCTTGCCTCATGGCGAGTTTCTCCAGAATCGGTTGCGGTATTCTAATGGGCCTGAATGACTGCGTGTTGACGCATGCCAGCTTGACCTCGGCGGTTACGAGCATCTCGCCGCCGCGCCGTATCGTCTGTGACAGTTCGATCAGACTGCCGTGCGCATCCTTCAGTTCCGCTGTAGCCTCGAGCGCGTCGTTGAACAGCGCAGGCCTCAAATATTCGACCGCCAGCGCGCGCACCACAAATACCACGTTGTGATCATGCAATAGTGTCGTCTGAGCGAAGCCAAGCGAGCGCAGCCACTCGGTGCGCGCACGTTCCATGAAATTCAGGTAATTCGCATAAAAAACGACGCCTGTCGCGTCGGTGTCCTCGTAATAAACGCGGATCGGCCAAGTGAAAGATTGAGGTTTCAAGTCTAGAAGTTTCAGGTTTCAGATTCGTGGTTCTTAAGCGTAATGGGATTGTATTCGGGGTTAACCTGAAACCCGAAACTAGTCCTTTTCTTCCCACAGCTCTGGAGTGGCAACGCTGCGCGGCTGCACCAGTCCAAAGTGGCGATAGGCGGTGACTGTCGCCACACGACCGCGCGGCGTGCGCTGCAGGTAGCCCTGCTGGATCAAGTACGGTTCGAGCACGTCTTCGATGGTGTCACGCTCCTCGCTGATGGCTGCGGCGAGGTTATCGACGCCGACCGGGCCGCCGGCAAATTTTTCGATCACCGCGAGCAGCAGCTTGCGATCCATCACGTCAAGCCCGAGCGGATCGACGTCGAGCATCTTCAACGCCGCGTCGGCAACGTCCTTGCTGACCTTGCCCTGTGCCTTGACCTGGGCGTAATCGCGCACGCGCCGCAGCAGCCGATTCGAGATACGCGGGGTTGCACGCGAGCGGCTGGCGATCTCGCGCGCGCCGTCGGCGCTGACTTCGATGACCAGCAGTCCGGCCGAGCGCAGCACGATGCGCGTCAGTTCTTCGACCGAATAAAACTCGAGCCGCGCGACGATGCCGACGCGGTCGCGCAACGGACTGGTCAGCATACCGGCGCGCGTGGTGGCACCGATCAGCGTGAACGGCGGCAGATCGAGCTTGACCGAACGCGCCGCCGGCCCTTCGCCGATCATGATGTCGATCTGGAAATCCTCGAGTGCCGGGTACAGTATCTCCTCGACCACCGGACTCAAGCGGTGAATTTCGTCGATAAACAGCACGTCGTTGGGCTCGAGATTGGTCAGCATCGCAGCCAGATCGCCGGGACGCTCGATCACGGGACCCGAGGTGTGGCGCAGGTTGACGCCCATTTCGCGCGCTATGATGTGAGCGAGCGTGGTCTTGCCGAGCCCCGGCGGGCCGAACAGCAGAACGTGATCGAGCGCTTCCTTGCGCAGGCGCGCAGCTTCGATAAAAATCGAAAGCTGCGATCGGATTTTTTCCTGGCCGATATATTCGTCAAGCTGCTTCGGCCTCAGCGCGCGCTCGAATACCTCTTCCTGCGGCGAGACGGGTGCGGCAGCGATCAGGCGGTCGGTTTCAATCATTCTTCGCAGAAGCGCAGGTCGGGAGAGGTGGGACGAAGGCAGAGGCGTCGCTGTGAACCACGATTTTAGTCCTCACGCCTAACTCCTCACTCTTCACGATTTTGAAAGCAGCTTGAGCGCTTGCCGTATGCCTTCAGCGACCGCGACGCCGCCGGGCAATTGCTTGACGGCCCATGCGGCCTCCTTGTCATTGTATCCCAGTGCCAGCAGTGCATTGAGGATGTCGCCGGTGTAGCCGCCGCCTGCAACCGCCGTTTTTATGACCGTTACATCGAGCTTGTCTTTTAATTCCAGCAGCAGACGCTCGGCGGTCTTTTTGCCGATGCCGGGTACCTTGATGAGCCGCGCGCCGTCCTGCGCGCTGACCGCTTCATAGAGATCGGAAACGCTCAGGCCCGACAGCACCGACAGCGCAGTACGCGCGCCGACGCCGGAGATCCTGAGCAACTGACGAAATACGTAGCGTTCCTGCTCACTCGCAAAACCATAGAGCAGATGCGCGTCCTCGCGCACGACCAGGTGAGTGTAAAGCGTGACGTCGTGGCCGGTCGCCGGAAGCTGATAAAACGTGCTCATCGGCACGTCGATTTCGTAGCCGATGCCGTGCACGTCGACGATCACTTGCGGCGGATGCCGCTCGACTAATTTTCCCGTCACTTTGCCGATCATACCAACCGTCCGCGCTTCATCCGGTAACCCGCCGTTTTCAGCGCGCCAAGTCCCTGCCCGCCGTGCGCGTGGCAAATCGCGCATGCGAGCGCATCGGCCGCATCGGGGCTGGGGTTGCCCGTGAGCTTGAGCAGGCGCTTCACCATATGCTGTACCTGGTCCTTATCGGCATGACCGTTGCCGACGACCGCTTGCTTCACCTGCAGCGCGGTATATTCGGACACCGGAAGCAGGTGCAGCACCGCCGCGCACACCGCAGTCCCGCGGGCTTGGCCCAGCAGCAGTGTCGACTGCGGATTTTTGTTGACGAACACTTTTTCGAGCGCGACCTGATCGGGTTTTGCGCCCGCGATCAGCTCGCTTAGCCCATCGAGGATAGTCTTCAAACGCAGCGCGAGATCGCCGGCCGGGGTCTTGATGCAGCCGCTGGTAACATAGGTCAGAGTGTTGCCGGTCTTGTCGAGCACGCCGAATCCGGTAATGCGCAGGCCGGGATCGATGCCCAGGATGCGGATTCGTAAAGCGTGAGGCGTTAGGCGTGAGGTGGAATTCATCCGCGCGAGCCCGGCTTTCGATGCGCGTTTATCAATCCGCCAATCAACCCGAAAAGCCTATCGATAGTGGTTTCGATATCGTCAGTGTCTTTCGAGTATTCCAGCTCTTTCGCCAAAACCATATATGTATCCAGCTCAGAGAGCGAACCCCGGGCGATCATAAGGAATTGCAGCAACTCCTTAGTGCTGTTTCGGCCCATGCCCTCGGCGATATTGGAGGGTACTGATACAGCGGCACGCCGCATCTGGCTGGTTAGCGCGTAAAGCTCGCTCTGCGGAAACCTTTGAGTCAAACGATAGACCGCTTTGACCAAAACGATACCTTGCTGCCAAGCCAGAAGATCATGGTGTTTCCGCCTCACGCTTCACGCCTCACGCCTCACGGTCTACTTGCTCCAACAGCGCGGTCGTATACACTTCCTGCACGTCGTCGACCGCCTCGAGCGCATCGAGCAGTTTCTGCATGCGTGCGGCATCGTTGCCCTTTAATTCGTTCTCGGTGACCGGCTTCATCGTCACTTCGGCGAGCTCGGGCTTAAACCCTGCTTTTTCGAGCGCGATCTTGACCGCCGAGAATTCGTTCGGTCCCGTGATCACCTCGAGACTGCCATCGTCGTTGGTGATGATATCCTCCGCGCCGGCGTCGAGCGCGGCTTCCATCAGCTTGTCCTCACTGGTGCCGGGCGCGAACACGAGCTGGCCGCAATGCCTGAACAGAAATGCGACCGAGCCGTCGGTGCCAAGATTGCCGCCGTACTTGGTAAATGCGTGACGCACATCGGCTACCGTTCGCGTCTTGTTGTCGGTCATGCAATCGACTATCACCGCCGCGCCCCCGATACCGTAGCCTTCGTAGCGTATTTCCTCGTAATTTACGCCTTCGAGATCGCCGGTGCCGCGCTTGATCGCGCGCTCGACGTTATCTTTCGGCATATTGTTGTCGTACGCTTTGTCGACCGCGAGGCGCAGGCGTGGATTCGCACCGGGATCGCCGCCGCCCATGCGAGCGGCGACCGTGATTTCCTTGATCAGACGCGTGAAGATTTTGCCGCGCTTTGCATCCTGCCGCCCCTTGCGATGCTGGATGTTTGCCCACTTGCTATGACCAGCCATCTGCGCCTCTGTAGAACCACGTGTTCGCAACAGCGCCGCCGCAAGTCGCGGATACCGCACCGTCTCGCGCTGATATAATCGCGAGCGTCTGATACGGTAAAAGACGTGCGCATTGCATCGTCTTGAAAGCATTAAATTTTAGCACAGCCTCGATGAGTTTCTCATGCCAGAACCGCTAGCGCTCGCCAGATCCAGCCACGACATTTGCCTGTTGCCGGAACTCGCGAATCGTCACGGGCTCATCACCGGCGCGACCGGCACCGGCAAGACCGTCACGTTGCAGGTGATGGCTGAGCGGTTCTCGGCTATCGGCGTTCCGGTTTTCATGGCCGATGTCAAAGGCGACCTTGCCGGTCTCGCAGTTGCGGGCGCGACTTCGCCGAAAATGGAAGCGCGCCTTGCTCAACTCAAATTGGAAGCGCCGAAATGGGCTGCGTGCCCGGTCGAATTCTGGGATGTGTTCGGCAAATCCGGACATCCGGTGCGCGCGACCATCTCTGATATGGGACCTCTGCTGCTGGGACGGCTGTTCAATCTGAACGATACTCAGCAGGGCGTTTTGACGCTCGTATTCAAGATCGCCGATGACCATGGCCTGCTGTTGCTCGACGCCAAAGACTTGCGCGCGATGCTGCAGCATATCGGCGATAACGCGAAAGACTACACCACCGAATATGGCAATGTCTCGGCGGCTTCGATCGGCGCGATCCAGCGCTCGCTGCTCGAGATCGAACAGCAGGGCGGCACTGAGTTCTTCGGTGAACCCATGCTCGACATCAATGACCTGCTGCAAACCGCTGGCACCGGACGCGGTGTGGTCAACATTCTCGCCGCCGACAAGCTGATGAATTCGCCCAAGCTCTACGCGATGTTTCTGCTGTGGATGCTATCGGAATTATTCGAGCGCCTGCCCGAAATCGGCGATCCCGAAAAACCCCGGCTCGTGTTCTTCTTCGACGAAGCCCATCTGTTGTTCAACGAAGCCCCCAAATCGCTGCTTGATAAAATCGAACAGATGGTGCGGCTGATCCGCTCCAAAGGCGTGGGAATTTATTTCGTAACGCAGAATCCGCTCGACATTCCCGACACCGTGCTCGGGCAGCTCGGCAACCGCGTCCAGCATGCATTGCGCGCATTCACGCCGCGCGACCAGAAAGCAGTCAAGGCCGCTGCCCAGACAATGCGCGCAAATCCCAAGCTCGATACCGAGAAAGCGATCACCGAGCTGTCGGTCGGCGAAGCCCTAATATCGCTGCTCGACGACAAAGGCCGCCCGTCTCCTGTCGAGCGCGCGTACATCTTGCCGCCGGCGTCGAGAATCGGCCCCATTAGTGAAACCGAGCGCGCGGGTATCATCAAATCGTCGGTCGTCTTCGGTCATTACGAAAAGACGATAGATCGCGAATCGGCGTATGAAAGACTCCACGCTCGTGTCGCGGCACCAACCCCAGCGCCGGGCGAGACGGCTGACCCGGGTGCCGCACCACACCCCGCCGACGCGGGCGGCGGGCTGATGGGAATGCTGCGCGATACGCTTTTGGGAACGACCGGCCCGCGCGGCGGTCAGCACCCCGGAATTCTCGATGCCGCGGCCAAAAGTGCGGCGCGCTCGGTCGGCTCGCAAGTCGGCCGCGCCATCGTGCGCGGCGTGCTCGGCGGCATCCTGGGCGCAGGGCGCAGGCGTTGACGATTTCGGTTCAAATTTCACGCTGCCCGCCACCATCCACGCGGCCGAATTTGTATGCGGTGAAGTCGCTGTTTTGGCGGAGATAGCCCTTTTGTTCAGACATTTCTTGGGCGGCAGCCGCAGGCGTTAGGCAGATGTCGAGGCCCACGGCCCAGCGCCCCCTGCTGGGCCCGTTCCTGGTGCTGATCGCCGCGACGGGCTTCGCGTGCAAAGCGATTTTCATCAAGATCCTGTACGCGGAATTTCCGGTCGATCCCGAAACGCTGCTTGCGCTGCGGATGTTGTTCTCGCTGCCGTTCTTTCTGCTGATGGCCGCGCTTTTCGGAAAAAGCTCGCGACCGCTCGAGCGCCGCGACTGGCTGATGCTGATCGCAATGGGTTTCATCGGCTATTACCTGTCGAGCTATCTCGATTTCCTCGGATTGCAGTACATTTCAGCTGGGCTGGAGCGGCTGATACTGTTTTTGCAGCCTACGATCGTGGTGCTGGTGTCGGCACTGCTGTTTAAAACGCCGATCCGCCGGCACCATGCGCTTTCCCTTGTGTTGAGCTACACCGGAATCGCACTCGTGTTCGCGAGCAACGTCAAGCTCGCGCACGATCCGCACGCGGTTGTGCTTGGCGGCGGGCTCGTATTTCTGAGCGCGCTCGCGTATGCGATTTACATGATAGGCAGCGGACGGGTGATTCCACGCGTCGGACCGGCGCGATTCACGGGTTACGCGTCGACTGTCGCCTGCGGTTTCGCGATCGGCCAGTTTTTTCTGGTGCACGGCGTCGATACGCTCACGCAGCCGGCGAAGGTGATTTGGCTCTGCGTCGCCATGGCATTGATCTCCACCGTGATGCCGATCTGGCTGATGGCCGAGGGGATCAAGCGCATCGGCGCGAATCAGGCCTCGATGATCGGCGCGATCGGCCCCGTGCTCACGATATTCTTCGGCTGGCTGATTCTGAATGAGGCGATCACGCCGGTTCAGATCATCGGCGCCGGACTGGTGCTTGCGGGCGTGCTGCTGGTAAGTCTTAAAGTCGAAGCGGCGGCGCTGAAGCAGTGATGATCTTAGTAAGGCGTGCCGTCCTTATGGAAACGTTTTCTGCCGCTCGGCGTCGCGCGCGATTCGAGGTCGTCGTCGGGATAGGTGACCGTATCGTCGGGACTGCGGTCGCCGACTTCAAGGTAGACGGCATCGACGGTCGTTCGATTTATGAGGCGGTGGCCGTCGGCCTTGCCAGCGGGAAACCCCGCCGCCATGCCGGCAACGAGCGTCTGCTCGCCGCCGTCGGTGACGAGAACCAGCTCACCGCTCACCATGTAGACGAATTCGTCCTCGTGCGAATGCCAATGACGCAGCGCGGATGCCGATCCCGGCTTGATTGTCGTCAGATTGACGCCGAAGCTTTTTAGGCCGAGGGCATCGCCCAATCTTTGCTTGCTGCGCCCCGCCACGCCTGGCTTGAACTGCTCTGGATAATTCGAACCTGCGATCGGCGCAACCGTCGTAGGATCGAGCGCAGGCAGCTTCAATCGTGATTCTTTATCCAAGGTCCCTCCTCTCACCATTCACAAAAAAATGGCGCGTCACACTCTCGCCATGACTCGTAAAACAGAAATGATGCTCGTGCCATCGGCGCAGTATAAAACAGGACTGAATTCGCCGGCCGGCGGGGAGTCTATGTGCATATAGCAAGCCCCTACGGACAGAAGTGGACCGAATGACGCCGGCGCATCTAGAGCTCGAGTCTCAGATACGGGACATCGGGGGCCGGCTGTACCGTGACGCAAGCCGTCGCAAGCCCGCGTTTTTCGACAGCAGCGGCTTGCGCGGCCGCATGCTGCAGCAGGTGTTGCAAGACACGACGCTGCGCAGCGCGCTCTTCCAGTTCATCGATGTATTGCCGCAGCTCGAGCATGCCGACGATGTCGCCACGCACTTCCGATCCTACCTTGCCGGGCACGAGCTCGTCGGGGCATGGGGCAAACTGCTTAAGCTCGGCAACCATGCGTGGGCGGCGTGGGCGGTGCGCGAGAGCGTCAAGCGCATCGCGC
>DASYSI010000430.1:0-4554 GCA_036003485.1 Burkholderiales bacterium
GCCGCCAGATGAAGGAGAACCGCCATAGATACCTCCATTCCAGTTCAGGACACGTCTTCGATATTGCTGCGCAGCGATGCCGGCGAGGTCGCGACGCTGACCCTTAACCGTCCCGCGCAATTCAACGCGTTGTCGATGGAAATGCTCGACGCGCTGCAGGCCGCACTCGACGCGATCGCGGATGACCGGTCGGTGCGGGTGGTGATCATAGCCGCAAACGGCAAAGCATTTTGCACAGGACACGATCTGAAAGAAATGCTCGCTAACCGGAACCGGCCGTTCATCGCTTCTCTGTTCGACAAGTGCTGCAAGGTGTTGATGACCCTCACGCGCCTGCCGCAGCCGGTCATTGCCAGGGTGCATGGCATTGCGACTGCCGCCGGCTGCCAGCTCGTTGCGGGCTGCGATCTAGCAGTCGCATCCGCTGAGGCGCGTTTTGCAACTTCCGGTGTCAACTATGGACTGTTCTGTTCCACGCCCGGCGTCGCGGTTTCGCGCAACGTTTCACGCAAACAGGCAATGGAATTGTTGCTGACCGGGGAATTCATCGACGCCGCCACCGCGCTCGCATGGGGCCTGGTGAACCGCGTTGTGCCGCCGGCGCAACTCGACCCCCAGGTGGGCGAGCTCGCAGCGCTGCTGCTTTCGAAGCCCGCCGCAGTGCTCGCGACCGGCAAAAAGTTCTTCTACCAGCAAATCGACATCGACATGGAGCAGGCCTACCAGCTGGCGAGCCAGGTCATCACCGACAATATGCTGGGTGATGACGCGCTCGAAGGTGCCGTCGCTTTCGTCGAGAAGCGCCAGCCGAAATGGAACCGCAAATGACGCCGGCAGGCTTGCAGCGCACGTTGCGCGCCGGCGTCGGGTTCACCGCCGCAGTACTGGCGGCGGCGGCAGGCGCCGGAGGTTCCAGTTACGGGATCACCCCAGGATCACACCCCGCTCTCGCGGGCAAAGTCACCGAATGGCCAGTGCCGACGCCGCGCTTCGCACGCGACCCCGCGCCCGGCCCCGACGGCAACATCTACATCACGGTAATGAGCGGCAACAAGATCGCACGCTTTGATACGAAAACTCAGCAATTCAAGGAATGGGACCTGCCGTCAGGAGCCCACCCGCACGGTCTGCTCGTCGATAAACAGGGCATCCTCTGGTATACCGGCAACGGCAACGGAACCATCGGCCGTCTCGATCCGGCCTCGGGCAAGGTCACCGAATATCAGACGCCGTCGCACGGCGGAGGTCCGCATACGCTGGTGACGACGGATGACGGCGTAATCTGGTTCACGTTTCAAAGCGGCAACAAGATCGGGCGCCTCGATACCCGCAGCAGCGGCCAGATCACTGAATATAAAACGTCGGGAGGTCCGTACGGCATCGCGCTCGATAAATCCGGCAACGTCTGGTTCTGCCGTATGGGAGACGACAAGCTGGGTAAGCTCGATCCCAAAACCGGACAGATGACCGAGCTTGATACCGGTCGCGGCTCGCAACCGCGCCGCATCGCGACTGCACCCGACGGGATGATGTGGGTCACGCTCTATGGCAGCGGCAAACTCGCCAAGGTCGATCCGGCGGCGATGAAAGTCGTCAAGGAATATTCGCTGCCGGGAGGCAATGCCGGTCCTTATGCAGTCACGGTCGACGGCGCCGGCATGGTGTGGGTCAATGAGATCAACACCGACACGGTGGTGCGGTTCAATCCGGCCAACGATGAAATGCGAGTCGTAAAACTACCGTCGAAAAACGTAGGCATCCGCAAGATGATTGTCGATGCGGGCGGAAAACTATGGTACATGGGCAGTCACAACGGCCGTCTCGGTGTCGTCGAATGAAAACCCTCGCGCCATAACGGCCGCGATTACCGCACGGTGCGGCTCACGCGGCGCACCCGGAACATGAAGAGCGTCTGAATTTCAGGCGCCTGCGCTGGGCCCGCGCTCATTCGCTGCGGTCGAGCACCAGCATTAACTGATTCAGCCGTTTGACAAAACCCGCAGGGTCTTCGAGCTGTCCGCCTTCGGACAGCAATGCCTGGTCGAACAGCACGTGACTCCAGTCGCTGAAGCGCTGCTGATCCGCCTCTTGTTTGAGGCGCTCCAGCAGAGGGTGGTGCGTATTGATTTCAAGAATCGGTTTCGATCCCGGCACTTTCTGCCCCGCCGCTTTGAGCAGCCGCTCGAGATTGGCGCCCAGATCGTGCTGGTCAGCGACCAGGCACGCCGGCGAATCGGTAAGGCGCAGCGTGACACGCACCTCTTTGACCTTGTCGCCCAGCGACTGTTTGATCTTGTCGATCAGATCCTTGAATTCCCCCGCTTCCTTTTCCTGTTCCTTCTTCTCGGCTTCGTCTTCGAGCTTGCCCAGATCGAGCGTGCCCTTGGCGACCGATTGCAGCGGCTTGCCGTCGAATTCGTGCAGATGACCGACGACCCATTCGTCCACGCGGTCATAAAGCAGCAATACCTCGATGCCTTTTTTGCGGAATACTTCGAGGTGCGGGCTATTGCTCGCGGCGGCAAACGTATCCGCCGTCACGTAGTAAATTTTGTTCTGCTCGGGCTTCATGCGCGCCACGTAGTCTGCCAGTGCAATCTCCTGGGACTCGCTGCCGGCGTGCGTTGACGCAAACCGCAGCAGCTTGGCAATGCGCTCGCGGTTGGCTTGATCCTCGCCGACGCCTTCCTTGAACACGCGTCCGAATTCTTTCCAGAAAATTGAGAATTTGTCTTTATGATTTTCATCCAGATCTTCGATCATGCCGAGAACGCGCCGCACCGAGCCGCCGCGGATCGACTCGATGTCTTTCGATTCCTGCAGGATTTCGCGCGACACGTTGAGCGGCAAATCATTGGAATCGATCACGCCGCGCACGAAGCGCAGGTAATTCGGCATCAGCTGCTCGGCGTCGTCCATGATGAACACGCGCCGCACGTAGAGCTTGATGCCGTGCCGGTGCTCGCGATCGAACAGGTCGAACTGCGCATGCGCGGGGATGTAGAGCAGCTGCGTGTATTCTTTGGTGCCCTCCACTTTCGCATGCGCATAAGCGAGCGGCGCCTCAAAATCATGCGCGACGTGTTTGTAGAACTCGTCGTACTGCGCCTGCGTGATCTCGGATTTCGGCCGCGCCCACAAGGCGTTGGCCTGGGTAATGGTTTCGTCCTCGTCGCTCACCTGGTACTGCGACTTTTCCGCGTTCCAGGTTTCTTTGTTCATCACGATCGGCAGCATGATGTGGTCTGAATACTTGCGGATGATGGCGCGCAAGCGCGTGCCGGCCAAAAGCTCGTCCTCGCCCTCGCGCAAATGCAGCGTGACCTCGGTGCCGCGCGCCGGCTTGTCGACCGCCTCGATCGTGAATTCGCCGCCGCCATCCGATTCCCAGCGCACGCCCTCGCCCGCGGGCTGACCCGCGCGCCGCGACAAGAGCGTGACCTTGTCGGCGACGATGAACGACGAATAAAAACCGACCCCGAACTGGCCGATCAGACTTGCGTCCTTGGCCTGCTCACCGCTTAACTGCTGGAAGAATTCGCGCGTGCCGGACTTCGCGATGGTTCCGATATTGGCGATGACTTCGTCGCGCGACATGCCGATCCCGTTATCGGAAACCGTGACGGTTCGCGCTGCCTTGTCGTAAGCGACGCGAATCTTGAGCTCAGTATCGTTTTCGAACAGCTCTTTATGCGTCAGCCCTTCGAAGCGCAGTTTATCGCACGCGTCTGACGCATTCGACACCAGCTCGCGCAGGAAAATCTCTTTGTTGCTGTAAAGCGAGTGGATCATGAGGTCAAGCAGCTGCTTGACCTCGGCCTGAAACCCGAGCGTTTCCTTGGTTGCGGTAGTCATGTTGTATGTCCCCTGATAAAGCCCCAATTCAACCGCGTACCATATAGGGATGGGGCGCCGCGAATTCAAGTGCCGCAGCCAGCATCGGCAGCGCGCCGGACTTAACGCGCGAAGTCGAAAGCCCCGGTCAGATCGCCCGCGTTGGTACGCACACCGGGCAGCGGCTCGAGCCCGAAGCGTTTGCTGATCAGCTTCAGAATCGAAGTCGTGTCGTACGGCGTCTTGTCGACGTAACCGCGCCTGGCAAAGGGCGAGACGATGATTGTCGGGACGCGCGTACCCGGCCCCCAGCGGTCGCTCCAGCCTGCGCCTGACGGCGGCGGCACGTGATCCCAAAAGCCGCCATTTTCGTCGTAAGTGACGATAACCGCCATGCGCGGCCACAGCGGGCTCTTTTTCAGCCGCGCGAGGACCATATCGATATGCTCGTCGCCGCTCATCAGGTCGGTGTAGCTCGGATGCTCGGTGTAGCGGCCCGCGGGCTTGAAGAACGCGACTTGCGGCAGAGTTCCGCGGTCGATTGCCGCCAGGAATTCCTGTTCGTCCTTAAGGTGCGCGGCGCGATCGGACGTTCCGGGCGCGAAGCGCGCATAGTAATTGAACGGCTGATGGTGGGGCTGGAAGATCGGGCTGTCCGCGCCGCGCGCGTATATCACGGTGCGCTTCTCTTTCGCTTCTCTCCTGCCATCGGCGAGTGCA
>DASYSI010000431.1:0-9760 GCA_036003485.1 Burkholderiales bacterium
GCGCCTCGAGCTCGCGCGCACGCGCGAGCAGCTCCATCACATGAAATGGTGCGACCTCGAGCACGCGCCGCGCGAGCGGCAAAATTTTATCCGCCATCGTGGACGGCCAGCGTATCAATCGCCGCAGAGGACGCAGAATTCACAGCGCAAACAGTTTCGCTTACGTTCGATGGCGAGCCGGCAATATCGTACCGGCACACTCACCGAAACCGATGCGCCGTGCGCCGTGCTTTTCGCAATGGCCGCGCAGCAGCACCGTGTCGCCGTCCTCGAGGAAAGTACGCGTCTCGCCGTTAGGCAGCTTCAGCGGCTGCGTTCCGTTGAGTGTCATCTCGAGCAGCGATCCCAATTCAAGCGGACCCGGTCCCGACATCGTGCCGCTCGCCAACAGATCGCCCGGCCGCAGGTCGCAGCCGTTGCTGGTGTGGTGCGCGACCATCTGCGCCAGCGTCCAGTAGCTGTGACGGAAGCTCGACTGCGAGAGCCGCGCCGAAGTACTATGCGCCGCGCGCATCTTGGCGGTCGCCAGGAAAACTTCGAGCGCGATATCGATGCCGCCCGACTCTCGGTCAGCTTCTGAATACAGATGCGGCAGCGGCTGCGGATCGCCGGCAGGCCGCGTCAACGCGGGCACGCGAAAAGGCGCGAGTGCTTCGAGCGTCACCACCCACGGCGATACCGTAGTTCCAAAGCTCTTGCCAAGAAACGGTCCGAGCGGCTGATACTCCCACGCCTGGATGTCGCGTGCCGACCAGTCGTTGAGGAGGCAAACGCCGAACACATGGCGCTCGGCGTCGGCGACCGGCACTGGTGCCCCGAGCGCGTTACCACTACCGATGAAAAACCCGATCTCGAGCTCGAAATCAAGACGCTGTGATGGGCCAAATTCCGGCGCGCCGGCGTGCGCGGTTTTGGTTTGACCGAGAGGACGCACCAGCGAATGGCCGCTCGCGCGCAGTGACGATGCGCGGCTGTGGTAGGCGACTGGAACGTACTTGTAGTTGGGCAATAACGGTTGGTCTGGCCGGAACAGGCTGCCGGCGTTGGTCGCGTGATAAATCGACGCAAAGAAATCGGTGTAGTCGCCAACCGCCGCAGGCAGTGTGGATTCGCTCGCAGTCAACGGAACCAGGCAATCCCGCGCGCGCAGCTCGGCGGCGCTGCCCGCGCGCAACAAGCGCGAGAGAGCTGCCCTCAGCGCAGAGGCCGCCGAGGGTCCTGCCTGCATCAGTGCGTTGAGATGGGTCGAAGTGCAGCATGCGGCCGCGTCGGCAGCCGGCCCCGAAAACAGTCCGGCATACTGCGCGGCGGCGATGTCGAATGCCTGGTCGCCGATCGCGACGCCAATGCGAAACGCTTCGCGGCTGTGCGCGCGCCGGAACGCGCCGAACGGCAGATTCTGGAGCGGAAAGTCGGTCTCCATCACATTGGCCGACGCAAGCCAGCTCTGCAACTGCGGATCGTGCGTCTCATTCAATGCATGAGTCATGGCTGTCTGTTCCCGTTACCGGCGGCGCTAGGTTTCGCCGGCATAACCCGCTTCAAACCATGCGTCGAGGCCGCCTGCGAGCGGTCGTACCTTGTCGAATCCGCGGTCGATTAACATGCGGGCGACACGCGCCGCGCTCGCTTCGTTGGGTCACGTACAGTAGAGGATGATGTCGCGCTGCGCCGGCAATTGCGGCAGCATTTCGTCGAGCTTGTCGATGTCGATTGTCACCGCGCCCGGGATGCGGCGCGGGTCGAGCGAACGTGCGCCTTCCGAGCGCACGTCGACAACGAGGGGGTCTTGCCCTCCCTGCATCATCCGATACAAGTCATCGACGGAAATGCGCGCCATCCGCAGTGCTTTGAGGAAACGCCAGCGCTGCCACCACTTGAATGCGATGAACAATGCGAGCGCAACACCGACCACCATCACCGCGTAGGCGCCCATAGCCTTGAGCTCCGCCAGCAGCCAGTCGATCTGGCGCGCAAACATCATGCCGAGGCCCGCGGCCAAGCCAGACCATAGCGCGGCGCTGATCGCGCTATAGCCGACGAAGGGCGCAAGCTTCACGCGTAGCGCGCCGGCAAGCGGCGGCGCCACCGTTGCAAAACCGGGAACGAACTTGGCAATGACGAGCGATAGCGGGCCCCAGCGCAAAAACCGGTCCTCGGTTTCCCGCACGCACGAATCGGGCGAGATCGATACGCGGCACAATAGTTGCAGCACGCGCAAGCCGTAAATCCGCCCCGCGACATACCAGATCAAATCGCCAAGCACCGACGCGGCGACTGAAACGGCGATGATAGCGGGTAGCGAGATGCCGCCGCCGACGGTAAGCGCGCCGGCGACCATCAGCGTCGGCACTGCCGGAACCGGCACGCCGGCCTGGACCAGAAACACGTTGAGAAAAACAAAAGCCAGCCCGTAGTGCGCGAGCAGGCTCATCACCTCCTGCATGAATTGTTCCTTACGCTGTTTGCCATCCCGTCTGGCTGGGCTAGTTTACTGCTTCGGTGGCAGACAGTCGTCAGTCCCTGTAAGCCTCGACCTGAATGTGCAGAGTTACTTCATCGCCAACAAGGGGAACGTAAGCTTTCATGCCGAAATCGGAGCGCTTGAGCGTTCCGCTCACTTCGGCGCCGCATTCTTCTTTTTTCAAGACCGGGTGCGGGCCGCATTTGACGCGCGAGATCGATAAGGTCAACGGCCGGGTGACGCCGAGCAGCGTCAATTCACCTAAAGCGGCGACCGGCATGTCGCCATTGAACTTGAATGTTCTCGATCTGAAACTCATCGCCGGAAACTTCGCAACGTTGAAAAAATCGTCCGAGCGCAGATGTTTCTCGAGTGCGGGATCACCGGTACTGATCGACGCGGTATCGACCGTGATGTCGACGCTGCCGGTTCCAGCGGCGCGGTCGAGCACAAGCTTGCCCTTGGTCTTGTTGAACTGACCATGGTGCGTCGAAAATCCCAGATGGCTGATCTCGAAGCGGGGAAAAGTGTGGTCCGGATCGAGAGTATAGCTATCCGCCGCCCCCGCGGCCCCGCCAAAACCCAGCGCGGCAAGCGCCGCGAGCATTGAATAGCGCATGGTTTCCTCCGGATTTCCAGCCCGCCGCTACTTCAGGTCGAAAAGCAGCACTTCAGCTTTGGTCCCATGCTCGAGCACCAGCGTCGATTCGCCGTCTGCCTTGAGCGCATCGCCGGCAGCCAATGCGTGGCCGCCGACCGTGACCCTGCCCCGCGCGACGTGGACGTAAGCCTTGCGCCCGGAAGCCAAGCCATGGCTCGCGCGCTCGCTGCCATCGATCAGTGCGGCGTAAACCGATGCGTCCTGATGTATCGTTACCGAACCGTCACGGCCATCGCGCGACGCGATCAACCGCAGCGTTCCGCGTTTCGACGCAGCATCGAAATGTTTCTCTTCGTAGCTGGGCTTGATCCCGGTGACATCAGGTTCGATCCAGATCTGCAGCAAATGCACGACTTCGCTTGGCGACGGATTGAACTCACTATGCTGCACGCCCGTTCCCGCACTCATGCGCTGCACGTCGTCCGGACGGATCACCGAGCCGTTGCCCATGCTGTCCTTGTGCTCGAGCGCGCCTTCGAGGATATACGTGATGATCTCCATGTCGCGGTGACCGTGTGTGCCGAAACCCTTGCCCGGCTGCACGTAGTCCTCATTGATGACGCGCAGGCTCGCATAACCCATGTGCTGCGGATCGTAATAATCGGCAAATGAAAAACTGTGGTAGCTGTCGAGCCAGCCGTGGTTTGCGTGGCCGCGTTCGCCGGAACTCCGTAATGCAATCATCCTGGCCTCCGTCAGTCTCCCGCTTAATCAGCCGCAGTCTGCCAGCCGCCGCCTAGTGCTTTGTAGAGCTGGACCAGCGAAGTCAGCGTGTTGCGATAAGCCAGCACGCGCTGCGACTCAGCGTCGAACAGCGCGCGCTCGGCGTCTATCACCTCGAAATACGACGAGAAACCGATGGCGTAGCGTTTGAGCACCTGCTCGCGCGCGGCGCGCAGCGCGGCGACTTGCTCGTCCTGGGCACGCAGCGACTCGCTGGAACCCTGGCGCACGGCGAGCGCATCGGAAACCTCGCGGAATGCCTGCGCCACGGACTGCTGATACTGCAGCATCGCCTGCTTCTCGCGCGCCGTGTAGATATCAACCTGAAACACATTGCGGTTGACATCGATGATAGGTTGCAGCAGACCCAGTCCGAACGACCAGATTTTTGCCGGGCCGCTGAACAGATTCGCGAGTGCCGCGCTCTCCGATCCCAGGCTCCCGGTCAGGGAAATGGTCGGAAACAGCGACGCCTTGATCGCTTTCAGGCGCGCGTTCGCGCCGATCAGATTGCTTTCCGCCTGGCGCAGGTCCGGCCGCCGTTCGAGCAGCGTTGCGGGCAGCCCCACCGGCACATCGGGCGGCACCGGAAAAAACTCCGCATCGGACGCCGGGTCGCGCACGATAGATGCGGGGTTTTCCCCGAGCAGAATCTGCAATTGATTTTCGGTCTGGGCAATCTGGCTCCTGAGATCCGGAATCGCAGCACGCGCCGCCGCGAGACTCGCTTCGGCGCGATTGACGTCAAGCCCCGATACCACGCCGCGGTTGAACTGAGCACGTGTAAGCTCGACGAATTTTTCGCGCGTGGCTACAGTGCGCTCGGTCACGTACAGCTGTTGATCGAGGGTGCGCAGCGTGAAATAGGCAGTTGCCACGCTGGAAATAACAGACACCCTCGCCGTGTCGCGCGCAAATTCGGACGTAAGTAAATCTGCCCTTGCGGCTGCCTTGAGGCTCGCGATGCGCCGCCACAAATCAATTTCATACGACACGTCGATCTCGGCATTGTAAGTCGTACGCACCGGCGCAGCGCTTGCGGGCAGTGGCGTCGGTCCCACCGTCGAGATACGCGAACGCGTCGCACTGCCCGCCGCTGATATTTGCGGGATCGAGCCCAGACCGCTGATGCCGGCCGCCGCGCGAAACTCCTCGACCCGCGCGATCGCGATTCTGACATCGTAGCTCTGCTGCAGCGCAATTTTGACGAGTTTTTCCAGAACCGGGTCGCGATACAGGTCCCACCACGCGAGATCGGCGAGGGATTTTTCGTCCAGTTGCGCGGACTGCCCGCGAAACGAATCCGGCGTCTTGACTTCGGGACGTTTGTAATCCGGGCCCATTGCGCACGCCGCGAGCATCGATGCGAATGCCAGTATCAGGAAGCGTTTCATGTACCCGCCTCCGGACTATCGAGCGGCTGCCCCGGCCGCGAGCTCGGCTCATCGCGCGAGAACGGCCCGCGGCGCTCGCTGATGCGCTGGATGGCGACGTAAAACACGGGAATCACGAAAATCCCGAGCATGGTCGCGAACAGCATGCCGAACACGACTGTCGTGCCCAGTGACTGCCGCGCGCCGGCGCCGGCACCCGTTGCGATCGCGAGCGGAATGGTTCCCAGGATGAATGCAAACGAGGTCATCAGTATCGGGCGCAGCCGCAAACGCGCACCCTGCAATGCGCCGTCGACAATCGATGTGCCGCGTTCATGCGCGAGCTTCGCGAATTCAACGATCAGAATCGCGTTCTTCGCCGCGAGGCCGATCAGCATCACGAGTCCGATCTGCGCGTAAACGTTGTTGGCGAAATCGCGCAGCGCAAGCCCCGAGAAGGCGCCCAATACGCCGAACGGAATAACGAGCAGAATCGCGATCGGCATCGCCCAGCTTTCATAGAGCGCCGCGAGCACAAGAAACACAAATAGCAGCGATAAGGCAAAGATGTAACCGGTCTGGCCGCCGGTCTTCTTCTCCTGATACGTCGCGCCCGTCCATTCGTAGCTGTAACCGGTAGGCAGCGTTTTCGCAAGCTCCTCCATCGCCTGCGCGGCCTGGCCGGAGCTGTATCCGGGCGCCGCAGCGCCGTTGATGCTCGCCGAGCGGTAGATGTTGTAGCGCTGAAAATATTCGGGTCCGTTGATCGGTCTGGGCTTGAGCACGGTGGACAGCGGCACCATGTCGCCGTTGGCGCTGCGCACGTAATAGCGTTTCACGTCCTCGGGATATGCGCGCGCGTAACCCTCCGCCTGCGCCTGCACTCTGAACGTGCGTCCATACAAATTGAAATCGTTCACGTAGTAGCCGCCGAGTAAGGTCTGCAGCGTGAAGAACACGTCGTTCAGACTGATGCCGAATGTCTTCACCTTGTCGCGGTCGACCTCGTACTCGATCTGCGGCACGCGGTCATCGAAGTTGGCAAACACGAACCCGAGCTCAGGCCGTTTGCGCGCTTCGCCCAGGAAGTTCTGTAGGGTTTGTGAAAACTGGGCGACGTCGCCGGCGCCGCGATCCTGCAGGATGAATTCGAAACCGCCGGTGGTGCCGAGACCGCGGATCGGCGGCGGATTTAGCACCAGAATGTTCGCGTCCTTGATCTCGCCGTTGAAGCGGGCGGTCAGCGTATGCACGATTGCACCCGCCGCTTCCTCCGCGTGCTTGCGCTCGTGCCACGGCTTCAAGCGGATAAACGCCGTCGCGTTATAGGAAGTCGAAAGGCCGGTCAGCAGATTGAAGCCTGAAATCGAAGCAACGCCGTCGATCCCTTTCACCTCGTTCGCGATATTGGTCAGTTTATCCACCGCCGCATTTGTGCGCTCGAGCGATGCGCCGGCCGGAAGCTGCACCACGGCGAACACATAGCCCTGATCTTCGTCGGGAACGAGCCCGGTAGGACGTGTGCTGAGCAGTACATAAAGACCGCCGAGCAGCACCGCGAACGTCAGCGCAACCAGCACGGCATGGCGGATCAGCGTCGCCACGGACGTCATGTAGCGCTCGGTGGAAAACGCGAACAGGCGATTGAACCCGTCGAAAAACCGGCCCAGCAGGCCGTGCTTTTTCTCTTGCGCAGCTGGGCGCAGCAGCAGCGCGCACAGCGCGGGAGTCAGGGTCAGCGCGGCAACCGCGGACAAGATCACCGACGTTGCGAGCGTCAACGCGAACTGCTTGTACAACTGACCGGTCAGGCCGCCCAGGAAGGCGACCGGAATAAACACGGCCGACAGCACGAGCGCGATAGCGACCACCGGACCGCCGACATCGGCGAGTGCCGCCTTGGTGGCGTCCGGCGGCGACAGATGAAGATTATCGAGCTTGTGCTGCACCGCCTCGACGACCACAATCGCGTCGTCGACGACGATACCGATTGCGAGCACCAGGCCGAACAGCGTCAATGTGTTGATCGTAAAGCCGAGGGCGGTAAACACCGCGAAGGTGCCCAGCAGCGACACCGGCACTGCCAGCATCGGGATCAGCGTCGCGCGCCAGCTTTGCAGAAACACGTATACCACGATCATTACCAGCACGAACGCCGCAAACAGCGTCTTCATCACTTCTTTCATTGACTCGGTGACGAAGGGCGTCGTAGTGTAAGGCACCGAGTAGACCAGGCCGGGTGGAAAGCGCTGCGCAAGCGTATCCATGGCCTGCGTCACGCCTTTGGCAACATCGAGCGCGTTTGCATCGGGTTGCAGGAAAATGCCGACGAAGACTCCCGGCAGTCCTTTTTCCTGCACGTTGATTGAATAGTCGGCGCCGCCGAGCTCGATGCGCGCGATATCCTTTAAGCGCACGATCTGGCCGTTGGTCGCCGCACTTACCACGATGTTTTCGTATTGGGTAGCGTCGACGAGCCGTCCCTGAACCGTAACCGAATACTGCATCTGCACGCCCTGCGGCGCCGGCGAAACGCCAATACGCCCGGACGGGGCAACGACGTTTTGCTCCTGCACGACTCTTTGCACGTCTCCCGCGGTTACGCCCAGGCGCGCCATTTTGTCGGGATCGAGCCAGATGCGCATGCTGTAATCGCGCGCGCCGAACAGCCGCACGAACCCTACGCCCGGAATACGCGCCAGCGCGTCCTGGACGTTGAGCAGCGCATAATTGCTGAGAAACGTCGTGTCGTAGCGATGGTCGGGTGAAGTGAGCGCGATCACGCTCAGGAAATCGGTCGACTGCTTGCGTATCTGGATACCCTGCCGGATCACGTCGGCGGGAAGTCCGCTTTGTGCAACCGCCACGCGGTTCTGCACGTCAACCGCAGCGAGATCCTGGCTGGTGCCGACATCGAAGGTAACGGTCAAATTGTAAGTGCCATCGTTGGCGCTTTTCGAGTCCATGTAGATCATGTTCTTGGCGCCGTTGACCTGCTGCTCGATCGGCGACGCAATCGACTGCGCCACAACGCTCGCGTTGGCGCCCGGGAAAGCGGTCGACACCTGGACCTGCGGCGGCACGATTTGCGGGTATTGCGTGATCGGCAGACCCACGGCCGCGATGCCTCCCGCGAGCGTGATGATGAGTGAGATGACCGACGAGAAAATCGGGCGATCGATGAAGAAATTAAACATGCCTATTTCCCGTACTTCGACGCATCCTGCGGTTTGGCGGCATCTTTCTTAGCGCTGTCCTGCGGCGCGCCGGCGGCGGCGCCTTTTTGTGCAGCATTCTGCGGCGCGCCCCCGGACGGCGTTTCTTTTTTGGCATCGCCCTTCGCATCGGCCGTTGCCGGAACGGGCTTCACCGGAGCGCCGGGATGAACTTTTTGCGTGCCTTCGACGATCACCACCTCGCCGGGCTGCACGCCGCTTTCAACCGCCCAATCGTTACCGAGCCTGATATTTGCCGTAACTTCCCGGTACGCGGCCTTGCCTTCGGCATCGACGACGTAAACCGAGCGCTTCCCCTGCAGCTCCTGCACGGCTTTCTGCGGTACCAGGATCGCATTCAAGGGTTCCAGCGAAGGGAAAATGACGCGCACGAGCTGGCCCGCGCGCAGCAATCGGTCGGGATTGGGCACTAACGCGCGGACTTGCAGCGTGCCGCTTTTCGGATCCACCGCCGCGTCGACGAAATTGAGCCTGCCGCTCGACTTGTACTCGCTACCGTCCGCGAGCCTGAGACGAAACGGCGGCAGTTTGGCTTTATCCTCGCCGGGATTGCGCTTGAGCTGGCGCTGCAATTCGAGCAGCTTTTGCTCGCTGACCGCGAAATTGACGTAGATGGGGTCGACTGAATACAAAGTGGTCAGCAGCGTCGTCGACGCATTGACGAGTCCGCCGGGCTTGATCAGTGCCTTGCTGACGACGCCATCGCGCGAAGCATGCAGGCTCGTGTATTCGAGATTGAGCTCTGCGGTTTTGACCTGGGCTTTAGCCGCGTCGACATTCGCCGCGTCGGTGCCTTCTTTCGCAATCGCGGCATCCAGATCCTGCTGGCTGATCGCCTTGTCCGCCAGCAGCGGCCGGATGCGATCGAGGTTTTGCTTTGAATTCAGATGCGCCGCCTGCGTCTGCGCGAGCGCCGCCTTGGCCTGCGCCAGCGCCGCTATATACGGCTGCTGGTCGATTACAAACAGCAGGTCGCCCTTTTTGACCTTTCCGCCGTCCTCGAAAGCCTGGCGCTCGAGCAGCCCACTCACGCGCGCGCGGATCTCGACCGTATCAACCGCTTCGGTTTGCCCGACATAGTCTTCGTACACTGTTATCGGCTGGGTGACAGCTTTGATCACGCCGACCTCGGGCGGCGGTGGTGCCTGGCCGCCGGTCTTGCCCGAACACGCAGACAATAGCAGCACAATTGCTGCAAGCGCGCATGATGCCAATATGGCCGCACGCGCTTGGCCCCTCATCGAAGCGTTTAGAGAAATAACAGGCACAAAGGTTCTCCCGAACTGGGCCGCAAATTATTGCA
>DASYSI010000432.1:0-22667 GCA_036003485.1 Burkholderiales bacterium
AATTGAGCGCGCCGAGTCTTTGATCGAGGTCGCGTGACATATTCGCATCGCCACCTCGGATACATGAGTCGCGTCATTCCGCACTCATGCGCGTCGCCGCGACCACCTTGGCCCATTTTTCCATTTCGCTTTTAACGAACACGGTGAACTCTTCGCTTCCGAGCGGCGCGGGCTCGGCACCCTGAGCGTTGAGCCGCGCGCGGATCTCCGGCAGGCGCACGATACGGACAAGCTCAGCGCTCAGTCTCTCGCTCACAGCGCGCGGCGTCCCCGCAGGTGCAAACACGCCCAGCCAGTTCAGCATTTCATAGCCCGGAACGCCGGCTTCTGCAATCGTCGGCAGTTCCGGCAGCAGTGCAGAACGCTGACTTGCCGTAAGCGCCAAGCCGCGCAGCCTGCCGGTTTTGGTGTGCGGCGAAACCGACGCCGCAGTCGCGAACGTGATCGGAACCTGGCCGGCGACCACGTCGACGATTGCGGGACCGCCGCCTTTGTACGGAACGTGCACGAAACCCACGCGCGCGAGGTGTTCGAAGAGCACCGCGGCCAGATGTGTCGACGTACCCGCGCCTGCCGACGCATACATGATCTGCCCGGGACGGGCGCGACCCAGTGCGATCAGATCCTTCACCGAATGCACCGGCAGCGATGGGTGTACAGCGAGTATGTTCGGCGCGTCCGACAGCCGCGCGACTGCCTGAAAATCGCGCATCACGTTATAAGGCAGCTTGCGATAGAGGCTCTGGTTGACGGCGTGCGTACCGACGCTGCCCACCGTGAGCGTATGTCCGTCCGCAGCCGCGCGCGCCGCAAGCTCGGTTCCGACAACGCCGCCGGCGCCCGGGCGATTCTCGACGATGACCTGCTGACCGAGCGCAGCGGATAGCGGGCCGGCCACGAGCCGCGCGACGAGATCGACGTAGCCGCCCGGTGAAAATGCCGCGATCACTCGCACCGGCTTGACCGGATAGGGCTCGGACGCGGCAGTGCAGAAGCCTGTCGCGGCGGCGAACATCGCCCAGCTACCGGTGCGTAGCACGCTGATGATCATTTCCATATTCATGTTGACCAGCATCGAGCATGGAAACGGCGCGCGGCGTCGACTGACTCACTGCTCGGGCTTGGCTCCCGATGCCTTGATGATCTTGGCCATCTTCGCGACTTCGGATCGCACGAACTTCGCGAACTCATCAGGGGTTCCGGTCTGCGCTTCGAGTCCCTGCTTGAACAGCTGCTCCTTGACCTCCGGCCGCGACAAGGACTTGGTAATTTCAGCGTTCAAGCGGGTGATGATGTCCTTCGGCACCTTGGCCGGTGCATGCAGACCGTACCAGGTATCGAACTCATAGCCGGGCACGCCGGATTCGCTGAGCGTCGGCAGGTCGGGCAGAAACGCCGAGCGCTTTTTGCCGGTGGTCGCGAGCGCGACGACACGCTTCGAATTGATGAAGGGCACGGTTCCCGGCAGCGCCGAGATCATCACCTGCACCTGGCCAGCTACGACGTCGGTCAAACCGGGCGCAGTTCCTTTGTATGGTATGTGCACGAGATTCGTGCCTGTTTCGAGCCGGAAGTATTCCATGGCCAGATGCGCCGTCCCCCCGGCACCGGTACTCGCGTAATTAAGGCCTCCTGGCTTCGCCTTCGCAAGCGCAATCAGTTCCTTGGTGCTCCTGGCGGGTACACCCGGATTGACCACCAGCGTGTTGGTGGTTGCGCCGATGATAGCCACCTGTGCAAAGTCGCGCACCGTGTCATACGGCAGTTTCGGGTACAGGGTCTGGTTGATCGCAATCGCGTTGTGTATCACCAGCAACGTGTACCCATCCGGCGCGCTCTTCGCCACGATCTCGGTCCCGAGGGTGCTGCCTGCGCCAGGCCGATTGTCGACGACGGCGGTTTGCCCGAATGCTTCGGTCAAACGCTGCGCGATAAAGCGCGCCGCGATATCATTGCCGCCGCCTGGTGTAAATGGAACGACCAGCCTGACTGTTTTCGTCGGGTAGTCGCCCGCCAAGGCCGAACCCGACGGCAGACACATAACGCTTGCAACGACTGCTCCCAAAAATTTTCCATTCATAACGTTTATCTCCGGAACTCAAACATCAAATCGGCGTGCTAGTATATCGATTTCACGCTTTTGTGTAATTTTCCCTATGAAAAACTACGCGCGCTTCCGCCGCTTCACCGCGGATTTCACGCGTCTGAGCGAAACGTGCGGCGGCGATGAGTCGATCCTGGTGACTCACCCCTTCTCGGATGTGCGCGCAAGACTGCAGAAGACTTCCTGATTGCCGATCGCGGCGTTATGGACAATGAATTGCTGCGCCAGCATGACGGACACGTCACGCATCTGACTCTCAACCGGCCGCAAAAAGCCAACGCGCTGTCGGCGTCGCTGGTCGAAGCGCTGCTCAACGCCGTTGAATACGCTTATACCGACGCCACGCGGCTGCTGATTCTAGACGGCAGCGGCGAGCACTTCTGCGCCGGCTTCGATTTCACGGACTATCTCGAAATGAGCGAAGGCGATCTGGTGCTGCGCTTTATTCGTATCGAGCATCTGCTGCAGCAGCTTTACCACGCGCCGTTCGCGACGCTTGTGCTCGCGCACGGCAGGAATTTCGGCGCCGGGTCCGATCTGGTATGCGCGGGCAGCCTGCGTGTCGCTGCGCCCGGCGCCACGTTTCGCATGCCCGGCTTGCGCTTCGGCATCGTGCTCGGCACGCGCCGCCTTGCGTACCGCATCGGCACTGATGCGGCGCGCGACGTGCTAGCCACGAACCGGACTTTCGATGCCGACGAGGGTCTGAGGCTCAAATTTCTGACTCAAGTTGAAGCGCAGTCCGGATGGTCCGCGCTGATCGCCGCTGCGCGCAAAACCGCTGGCGTGCTGTCGCAGCCGGCGATCGCGCGGCTCAACGAGCAGACGGTGACCGATACCCGCGCCGCCGACATGGCCGCGCTGGTGAACTCCGCCAGCGTGCCGGGACTTAAAGAGCGCATCCGCACATTCCGCGAAAGCAAATCCTAAGGAAAGTTGATGAACGCCGAGATACCGAAGCAGATGCAGGTGGTGGAAATCAGCGCTCCCGGAGGCCCCGAGGCACTGCGCATCGCAACCCAGCCGGTGCCCGCGCCGAAAGCGGGCGAAGTGCTGATCAAGGTCGCGGCCGCCGGTGTTAATCGTCCCGATGTGCTGCAGCGCATGGGGCGTTATCCGGTGCCCGCCGGCGCAAGCCCTCTGCCTGGCCTGGAAGTCGCGGGCACGATCGCAGCAACCGGCGGCGGCGAAATTGAATGGAAAATCGGCGATTCCGTTTGCGCACTGACACCGGGCGGCGGCTATGCCGAGTATTGCATCGCGCCGGCATCCAACTGCCTGCCGATACCCAAAACACTGAGTGCGCTCGAAGCAGCATCGCTACCCGAGACTTTCTTTACGGTGTGGACCAATGTATTCGACCGTGCGCGCCTGCAGCCGGGCGAAACGTTGCTGGTCCAGGGCGGATCGAGCGGTATCGGCGTCGCTGCCATCCAGATCGCGCATGCGCGCGGTCATCGCGTATTCGCGACCGCGGGCAGCGCCGAGAAATGTGCTGCGTGCGAAAAACTCGGCGCCGAGCGGGCGATCAACTATAAAACGGAGGATTTCGTCGAGATCGTAAAAGCATCGACCGCAGGCAAAGGCGTCGACGTGATACTCGACATGGTCGGCGGCAATTACGTGCCGCGCGAGTTGAAGGCACTCGCCGCCGACGGCCGCATCGCGTTCATCGCGTTTCTGGGCGGCGTAAAAGCCGAAATCAACATCAGCGAGATAATGCTCAAGCGCCTGAGTCTCACCGGCTCCACCTTGCGGCCGCGCCCGGCCGAATTCAAGGCCGAAATTGCACGTGCGCTGCGAACTCACGTCTGGCCGCTCCTCGAAGCGGGTAAGATCAAACCCGTGATACACGCGACTTTTGCGCTGTCCGATGCGGGAAAAGCTCACGCGTTGATGGAATCGGGCGCGCATATCGGCAAGATCATGCTCACCGTCGCAACCTGAGACACCACGCACTCCCCCGCACGCCTGCCGTATCTGGTCTGCCCCGATGATCTCGACAAACCCGTCTTTGGTGCGATAAATCCAGCGTTTCGTTAGATTTTGGGGAGGATTAATCTATAATTACCCGTCGTCGATAAATATCGAGCCAGCCATCGATTCAGCGCCGACGTGCCAGCCCGTCACAGGGTAGTAAATTGATTGAGCGTTTCAGGGGAGGTTCCATTGCACGGTAATAAACAAGAGGTCACTAGGCTGCTTGTGACGCGTTAATACTTGCATCAATCAGGGTTGGACTGAATGCACCCACAAACGATATTTACCAAGACCGCCAAAGGCGTTCTCGAGGTCAAGAACAGAACCATCCGGCTGCCGCGCCATCTCGGACTGGTGTTTCTCGTTGTTGACGGCAAATCCCCTGTTTCCGATCTGCCGAAAAAAGCACGCTTGGACGAGGAGACGGTCACACAGGCGCTCGAAAAACTGGTGGCCGATGACTACATAAAAGTCTTTTTCGCGCCGCCTGCGACAGGCGAGGCAGTTGGACCCGCCGCCGACGATCTCGATTTCACTTCGCCCGCAAAAGTAGCGCAGCTCAACCTTGAAGCCGAACAGCGCGCTAAAGCCGAGGCTGACGCCAAAGCCCGCGCCGAGGCGGCCGCGCGTGCCGCCGCCGAAGCGAAGGCGCGCCAGCAAGCCGAGACGCGTGCGCACGCCGCCGCTGAAGCAAAAGCCAAACAGGAAACCGCAGCCAAATTGAAGGCCGAGCAGGAGGCGCGCGCCGCTGCACAAGCCAGTGCCAAAGCGCAAGTCGACGTCAAGGCCGCAACTGGCGTCGACGCCAAAGCCGAAGCCGAAGCGCGCATGCGCGCGGCTATGGAAGCCCAGGCGAAGGCCGATGCCGAAGCGCGCGCACGCGCAGGAGCTGAAGCCAAAGCCAAGCTCGAAGCCGAAGCAAAAGCCAAAGCGGAAACGAGCGCGCGCATTGAAGCCGAAGCACGCGCGCGCGCAGAAGCGGAAGCTCGCGCGCGTGCCGCAGCGGAAGCGCGCGCCCGCGTCGCGCTCGAGTCAAAAATGCGCGCGATGGAACAGGCTCTGCAACAGGCTGAGGAACGCGCCAAGGCGGAAGCCGATGCGCGCGCGCGCGCCGAAACCGAAGCCGATGCGCGCGCGGAAGCGGAAGCTAAAGCCCGCGGCGAGGCCGAAACGCGCGCGAAGGCCGCCGAAACAGCCGCCGCGCAGGCACGTGCCATGGCGGAGGCCGCGTCAAACGCCAAGAACGAAGCTGAAGCCAGAGCGATAGCCGAGGCCGAAGCACGTGCCGCGGCGGAACGGCGCGCCAAGGAGCACGTCGGCGAACAGAGTAAGGCCGAAGCAGACGCGTTCGCGAAAGCGGCGGAAGCCGCGCGCGAGGAAGCGCTCGCGCGGGCCGACCAGGCGGTACGCGCGCTCGCCGAAGCCGAGGCCAAAGCCAAAGTCGAAGCCGACGCGCGCGCTGCGGCCGAGGCGCGCGCGAATCTCGAAGCCGAGCGCCGCGCGCAACTCGACGCCGAGAGACTGCAGCGCGAGACCGAATTGCAGATCGCACGCGAGGAAGCTGAGGCGAAGACGCGTGCCGAGTTGAAAAAGCTCGAGGCCGATATTCTCGCGTCGCGTGAAGAAGCACGCGCGCGCGAGGAAGCCGAACGCAAAGCGCGCGAGGAAGCCGAAGCCAACGCCGCGGCAGAGCGTAAGGCGCGCCAGGAGAACGAGGCAAAGACCCGCGCCGAGATGGAAAAGCTCGAGGCCGATATCAGAACGGCGCGTGAAGAAGCACGCGCCCGCGAAGAGACCGAACGCAAAGCGCGCGAGCAAGCTGAATCCAACGCCGCGGCCGAGCGCAAGGCACGCGAAGAAGCAGAGGCCAAGGCAGCCCTCGAAACCAAGGCACGCGGAGAGGCCGAAAACAAGGCAGCCCTCGAAACCAAGGCGCGCGGAGAGGCCGAGAACAAGGTCGCAGCGGAGATAAGGGCACGCGAGGAAGCGGAGATTAGGGCCGCCGCAGAGCTCAAGGCACGCGACGAGGAAGTCCGAGGCGCGCGCGAGGAAGCCGGCGTACGCGCGGAGGCGGAAGCCCGCGCGCGCGAAGAAGTTCAGGTCGAGCGCAAAGCACGCACCGAAGCTGAAGCGCAGGTCGAGCGCGAGCGCCAGTCAAGCGCAGAAGCAATGAAAAAAGCGCTCGAGGAAATGGAAGCGCAGCTCGCGCGCGAGCGCGAGCAGCGCGCAGAGGCCATAAGAAAGGCACGCGAGGAAGCCGAAGCCAAGGCGCGTATCGAAATCGAATCGATGGTCGAAGCCGAGCGCAAGGCGCGCGAAGCTGCTCAGGCCAAGTACGAGCTTGAACGCAAGGCGCGCGAAGAATCCGAACGCACGGCGCAGCTCGAATTGCAAGCCAGGATCGAAGGCGAACGCAAGGCGCGTGAAGATGCCGAAGCCAAAGCTGCCGCGGCGCTCGAGGCGAGCGCAATCGCCGAAAAAATGATCCGCGAAGCCGCGGACAAGCAAACGAGCGAAGCTCAGAGAGCGCGCGATCAGGCGCAGAAGATGCTCGGCACCGCACGTCTTGCACATGAGGAGGCGGTCACCAAGGCGCAAAACGAAATGATGGCGCGCGTTCGTGCCGAGCAAAAGGCAGTCATCGAGAAACGCGCGCGCGCCGCCGCCGAGGATCGCGCCAAAGACGAGACCGTGGCGCGCGTGATGCAGGAGAGCGAAGCGCGCAAGCGCGCCGAAGCCGAAGTCATGGCCAAGGTCGACGCCGAGATGAGAGCCATCGAACAGGCCGAGCTCGAAGCGGATATCAAGGCGCGCCAGGAGGCGCAGAAACGCGCGGAAGCGATCGCGGTGCAGCGCACGGTCGAACAGGAAGCTGCCCGGGCGCAAGGGATACTGCTCGCCAAAGCGAAGGCGCCGGTCAAATGGGGGCGCGCAATCGCGATCGGGTTCGTCGCCATCGTCGCGATCGGACTCGGCCTGCTGCACGTCGTGCCATTGTCGGGCTACGTTCCGGGCGTCGAGAAGATCATGTCTGATCGTCTGCAGGAACCCGTGAGCATCAGTACATTGCGCTTCGCATTATTTCCTTCGCCGCAGATCAAGCTCGAGCATATCGCGATCGGCAAGATTCAGGACGTTAAAATCGATTCTGCCGTCATTCCCGTGTACTCGCTGGCGGTGCTCGAAGACGATAAGACCTTCGATGAAGTGCAATTGACCAACGTCAGCATCGATCAGGACGCAATTCCGCGCCTGGTCGCATGGTCGCAGCCGCGCCCCGACTCGCGAGTGCACATTGGGCGCCTGAACGCGAATGCGGTCAAGCTCGCTTTGCGCGGTGTAGAGGTGCCGAGCTTTGATGCGACGATCGATCTCGCCAAAGACGGTGCCCTGCTAAAAGCGATGCTGCGCGACCCAAAGCTCAGCGTCGAGCTGGTACCGACCAAAGACCGCGGGCTGCGCGCCAATTTCAGCGCCAAAAAATGGCAGCCCCCGTTCGGCCTCGCGGTCGAGTTTACCGATCTCACCGGCAGCGCGACTATTAGCGGGCAAAAAATCGTGGTTTCAGGTATCGATGGCAGGCTGTACGACGGCACGCTGAAAGGAAACGCCACCATCAAATGGGGAAGCGCGCTCGCTGCCGACGGCGAATTCACCCTGAACGGCGCCGATGTCGCGAAATTGCTGCCGGCATTCACACGCGAATTTGCGGCGAGCGGCGTGCTCAATATCAATGCGAAATTCGCAACACAGGGACAAACGCCCGGGGAGTTGTTCGCGGCGCCGCGCGTCGCGGCGGCATTCTCGCTCACGAAAGGGATGCTCAACAACGTCGATCTGGTGCGCGCCATGCAATCGGCAGGCCGCACCCCGCAGCGCGGCGGCAGAACGACATTCAGCGAGATTACGGGCGAAGCACAAGCATCCGGCAACCGCATTTCCTATCGCAACCTCAAGTTTGTCTCCGGACCCATGAACGGCACCGGCGCTATCGACGTTTCACCTGCTGCGGAGTTATCGGGACGGCTGAACCTCGTGCTCGGGTCGTCGGCCGTGACCGTTGCGCGCGGCTCGCTTCAGGTAAGCGGCCAGCTCAAAGATCCCATTTTGAGCCAGTAGTTGCGCGCGGCCGGCGTCGCCATCGTCGCCGCTTCATCAGTGAACTGGCAGGCTAGCGCGCGATGACGCCGAGGTCGGCCAGCATTTTGCGCAGCAGTTCATACTCGGCGTCAAGGTGTTTGCGCGTGTCCGCGCTGCCTCGAAAATCGTCGGACCAAGCGTTGTCATCGAGCTCTTTCTTCCATTCGTTGCTCTGAACCATTTTGGCGAACGTCGAGTCCCAGAATGCGATCTGCGGCGGTGTCAAACCCTTCGGTCCGATAAATCCGCGCCACGCGTAGTACACGGCGTCGATTTCATGCTCCCGGAACGTCGGCACTGCTGCAAACGGCCCCGGCTGGCGCTGGGCGGCACTGATTCCGAGCGCGCGCACTGTGCCGCTTAACAAGTGCGGAATCGCGCCGCCTGGCGTTCCGACCCACACATCGACGTGTCCGCCGAGCGCGGCCGTCATGCCCTGACCCCCGGATGCGAAGAGCACGATTTTCACATTTTTCGGATCGATACGCGCCGTGCGCGCGATCATTCCGATCACGACGTGATTCTGATTGCCGGGCGCGGTGGAAAAGCCGAATGAAACGGATTTCGGATCGCGTTGGAGCCGCGCGATTAAATCCTTGCTCGACGCGATGGGCGAATCGGCGCGCACCCACGCGAGCACGTATTCGCGCATCAAAATACAGAGCGGCGTCAGGTCCTGATAGCGAATTTGACTGACTCCGACGATGTGATTGGTCAGCAGACTCGTGGAAAGCACGCCGAGGTAATGCGCGTCACCCGGATGCTGGGTCAGGAACGTCATCGCGATGGTGCCTCCGCCGCCGACACGGTTGGTCACGCTTACGCTGGGGATCACGGGAACCGACTGCAGAAATTTCTGCACCACTCGAGATTGCCGGTCGGCCGCGCCGCCCGCACCCGAGTTCACGACGATGTCGATATTGTGCTGCGGCTTCCAATCCTGCGATGCGGCAGCGTTTATCCACAGCCCCGCAGCAATAGCGATGATTACGTTAAGCAGCACCTCAAGCGCAAACGCTGCAGTGCGATCGCGCGCAAGCCCGATGATGCGATTCCCGCGTTCGAAGGCGTATTCAGCCACACTTGCGCTGCGGCTTAACCGCGATCGTAGCCGGGCAGCACGCGCGCATCGATGACGCACACTTGACCGCCTCGCACCGCCGCTATGCCCTGCTCGATCGCCGGCTGCACGTCGGCGGTCTGTGTGACTGGGCCGATGCCGAACGCGCCTTGCGCGCGCGCCATCGCGGCAATGTCGATGTCGGGCTCGGCGATGTGCTGTCCGATCCAGCGGTTCTCCTCTGGGCGCCCGCGATGTGCGGCCATGCGGCCCTGGTGCAGCTCGTCGTTATAGAACGAGCGGTTATTGCAGACGATCATAAGGCACGGAATCTGATAGTGCGCAGCCGTCCATACGGCGGTATTGCCCATCAGGAAGTCGCCATCGCCCATGAGCGCGATCGGAATCCGCCCACTGCCTTTGAGCGCGAGACCGGCGCCGACTGTCATGCCAGGTCCTGAACCGACGCCGGCGCCGCCGTCATGGCCGATATAATCGAGCGGATGCCGGAAATGGGAGTACGCGCCGTTCCAGCCGAGCGGAAAGCGCGTGTAGCAGACGTCGATGCCGCGCGTGGCGCTCGCGAGCGCGGCGCCGACGCCGCGCAGCGACACCGCATCCGGTACCGGCGCCAACGGCTCGGCCGCCGGCAGCGCAGCACTCGCGATGCGCGCATTGACCGATTCGAGCAGCAGCGGCACGGCAGCGTCGGTTTCGCACATCAGGTAGCAATCGACCGGCGGCAGGCCTTGATAATCGGCGCTCCAGCCGCGATGGCTGTGCGCGTCGCACGAGACCTGGATGATTTTGGCGCTGACCGGGTTCGCGCCGTACGCCTGCTTGAAGGTCCCGGCGAGATCCAGCCAGTCGAGCGACAAAATCACGTCTGCGGCGACGATCAGCTTGCGCGCCTGCGGCGCGAGCGACTGAAACGGAGGCACCGGGTGCAGGCGATGATCGGTCGGAAACGCCGCCGCGAGCTTGATGCTCGTCAGCACCGGCGCATTGATTTTCTCGGCGAGCGCCACGCGGGAGCGCCAGCCGTCGAGGCCGCGCGAACAGCGGCCCGCGAGAATAACCGGGTTCTTCGCGTTCGACAGCAGCTTCGCGGCGGCCGCGACCAAGTCGGGCGCGGGGCGTACCGGCGCCGGCACGCGATAACGCGCCGCATCGGGCAGTTCCGGCATCGGGCCGATTTTTTCCTCCTGCATCTTCACTTCGAGATTGATGTACACCGGCCCGCGTGGCGCCGTCTGCGCGATCTGCGCTGCACGCAGCAGCGCTTCCATCGCGGCGGCCGGCGATCCCGGTTGATTGTCCCACTTGGTAAAGTTGCGGATGAGCCCGCCCTGGTCCGCGCTGGTATGGATCCAGTCGATCCAGGGTCGGCGCATAGCGGCGTCCCACGGACCCGTTGCTCCCAGGATCAATATCGGCGCGCGATCACACCATGCGTTGTAGATCGCCATCGGTGCGCGCAGCAAGCCGATATTCGCGTGCACCGCCGCCGCAATCATGCGGTCCGTGACCTTGGAATAACCATGCGCAACCGCAATTGCGTTTTCCTCGTGGATACTGAGCACCATCTGCGGCGCGCGGTTGCCGAGCAAATTGACAATACTGTCGTGCAGCCCGCGATAGCTCGAGCCCGGAACGAGCGAGATAAAGGGAATGTCGAGCTCGCGCAGCATCGCTGCAATCGGATCGCTTCCCCAGAACTCCTCGCTTTCGCGCGCGGGCACCGGAGTATCGTGAACGATAGATGTGACTGTGCGCTTCTCAGAGCTCATTCAATCTCCCATTGACATGCTTTGCACTCGATACCAGCGGATTGGCGGTTATTTAGAGTGCCTAACATAATGAAACACGTGTGCGTTGCAGCCAGAATTGGTGATGGCAAGGCGCTCGATGCGGGCAATAGTGGATTCTATTGCCAAGTCGAGCAACGCCGCCAGCGCCAATTCTGGCTGCAACCCTTCGGGCTGGCAGCGCAGCGCGCGTTTCATTATGTTAGGCACTCTTAGCAGGTCGACGCTGCAGAATTATCATGGCAAACCAAAATCCGATGCGCCCAATGTTCGATAAAAAACGACGGCGTCTGCTCGGTGCTGGACTTGCAGCCGGCATTGGCGGCGCGGGCGTGTGGCGAGCGTGGCCCGAGCAGGGCATCGTCAATCCCTGCCGTGGCGCGCTGCCGCCGCGGCTCGCCGATCACGAAATCGTGCAGGCAGCGTGGTCGGGAATCGATGCGGGCAACGTATGGGATTGTCATGCGCATCTCGCCGGCACCGGCGATTCCGGCAGTGGAATCTGGGTCAACCCTGAGACGCAAAGCGTGCTGCATCCGCTGCAGTATGCACAGCGCTTGTTTTATCTTAACGCCGGCTGCGCAAGCGACAAGCCAGGACGGATCGACCACAGCTACGTCGACCGCATGCGCGATCTGATCGACGGCATGCGGCCCGGTTTCAAGCTGCTTCTGCTTGCTTTCGATTACAGCTATCGCGAGGATGCCGCGGTTTCGCTTGAAACCTCTTCGTTCTACACGCCGAACGAGGCCGCGGCGCGCGTTGCAAAATCCTATCCCGAATATTTCGAATGGGCTGCGTCAGTACACCCTTATCGCAGCGACTGTGTTGCCGCGCTCGCACAGGCAAAACGCGACGGCGCGCGCGCCGTCAAATGGCTGCCGGCGGCGATGGGCATTGATCCAGCCGCGAAGCGCTGCGACGCGTTTTACGGCGCGCTCGCGACGCTCGGTCTGCCGCTGATCACCCACGCCGGCATGGAACGCGCGGTCAACGCCGGCAATCAGGATTTCGGCAATCCGCTCAAATTGCGGCGCGCGCTCGAGCACGGCGTGCGCGTCGTGGTCGCGCATTGCGCATCATTGGGCGATGACCGCGATCTCGACCGCGGCAGTGATGGGGCCAGCGTATCGAGTTTTTCGCTGTTCGCCCGCCTGATGGACGAGCCGCGCTACGAGGGACGCTTGTTCGGCGACCTGTCGGCAATGACGCAATTGAACCGCGCCGGCCCGGCGCTCGCGGCCGTGATCGAACGCGGCGAATGGCATCACCGCCTGCTTAACGGCTCGGATTATCCGCTACCCGGCATCATGCCGCTGTACTCGGTCAACGCCATGGTCGCGCGTAACTACATCAAACCTGCGCTCGCGCCGCTGCTTACCGAAATCCGCAAGCACAATCCACTATTGTTTGATTTCGTGCTGAAACGCAGCCTTGAAGTCAATGGCAAGCGCCTGGCCCCGGCGATATTCGAGACGCGGGCGTTCTTTACACGTTGACGGCGGCCGCCATCGCGGCTTCGATCAGCGGCCGTTAATCGTAAATGCCACTCGGTCGCGCCGGGCGGAAGTAGTCCACATTGTCATAAAACGCCTCGCACACGTTGTCTTCGCACCAGCCGGGGACGCCGAGTATCGGCACCGCCGCAAGCTCGCGTGTCATCCGGAATTGTGCCGCGTCCGTGATGCGCTGCGCCACCTCGCCGTCAAGCGCGGCCAACTGCGCCGCCAGCGGTTGCGCAAAAAAGCCGGCTCCGACCTCGACGATCACGCCTCTGCCGGTCACGCCGGCGAATGGCTGCAGCGCCTTTTCGTAGAGCGCATGGCCGAACAGATAAAAGCGCATCGATTGCAAAATCTCGCTGCGGCGCTGCCAGAATAATTCCTTCCACTGGAAACCGCTCAACAGTTTGCTAAGCCTTTCATCGGCGCTCGCGACGATGACGCCGCCCTCGTCGAACAGCGTCAGCGCATCCTGCGCGGCGCCCCGGTTCTGCGCGCCGCTCGCATGCTGGCGCTCGAGCTCGCGGCAATGGCGCTGATTGAGCGCAGCCTTGGCGCGCGGAAACGCGAGCCACACCAGCGCATTGAACAGATCATGCCAGTTGCAGGCACGGAACTGCACCTCGCCACGCAGGTAGATCCGCGGCTCGTATTTGTCTTCGAAATGATCGGCCCGCGGCGCCTGTGCGACAAAGCGCAGCGGCGCGCCTGCGGCCGTGACGATGGCCTTGTCGCGTGAAGCAAGCATGCGATTGAGCTCGTCACAGCCGGGCCAGTACGCCATGCGTAATTCGCGCGCAAAAGCACGCAGCGGCTCGAACATCGGCGCGCGTTCGGCAAAATCCGGTTTCCACGGTATCGTCATGGTTCGAGTAAAATGCGTGCGGAAAATATTATATGGCAGAAAAAATCGATTGCGCCGTGATCGGCGCCGGCGTCGTCGGGCTTGCCATCGCGCGCGAGCTGGCGCATGCCGGGCGCGAAGTGGTGATACTCGAAGCCGAAAATGCAATCGGCACGCATACGAGCTCGCGCAACTCGGAAGTCATTCATGCCGGGATCTATTATCCGACCCATTCGCTCAAAGCGCGGCTCTGCGTTGCCGGCAGAAAAGCGCTGTATCAGTATTGTGCCGAACGCGGCGTCAATCACAAGCGCATCGGCAAGGTGATCGTCGCGAGCGATCCGACCCAGCTCGAAGGCCTCAAAAAATACCAGCGCCAGGCCGAGCTCAACGGCGTCGACGATTTGCGCATGCTGTCGCGCGATGAGCTGGCCGAGCTCGAACCCGAAGTGCTCAGCATCGCGGGTTTCATGTCGCCTTCGACCGGCATTATCGACAGCCATGCCTTGATGCTCGCCTACCTCGGCGATGCTGAAAACCAGGGCGCATCGCTCGCGTTGAACAGCCCGGTCAACGCGGGCAGCATCACCGGCGACGGCATCATGCTCGAGGTCGGCGGCGCCGAAGCGATGCAGATCGTATGTGCTGCGGTAATCAATGCTGCGGGGCACGGCGCGCCGATACTGTCGCGCAGCATCGAAGGGATTCCGGTTGAGACTATACCGCGCAACTATTACGCGATCGGCCACTATTACACGTTGTCGGGCAAGACGCCGTTCAAGCGCTTGGTATACCCGGTCGCGCGCCAGGACTGGCTCGGCGTACACGTGACGATCGATCTTGCCGGGCGCTGCAAATTCGGACCTGACTTCGGCTGGGTCGACACGCTTGATTATCGTTTCGACGAGAGTCGCGAGCCGCGGTTTTACGAAGCTATCCGCCGCTATTACCCGGGACTCAAGGATGGCGCACTGCAGCCTGGCTATACCGGCATCCGGCCGAGGATCACCGGCAAAGGCGAGGAAGCCGTCGATTTCGTGATTCAGGGACCCCGCGATCACGGCGTCGCGGGGATGGTCAATCTCTACGGTATCGAATCGCCCGGACTGACCTCATCGCTCGCGATCGCCGCGCATGTGCGCGAGTTGCTGCAGTAAAAGAAACACGGCGTCCTAATCCTTCGGGTGCACTTGCGCGAGAAACGCTGCCACCGCAGCTGCCCACTCGTCACGCGCAAACAGAAGCGCGTCGTTGTGGCCGCCACGCATGGCGAGGAATTGCTTCGGCTCGCGCGCGGCTGCGAACAATGCTTCGCCATGCGCGAAGGGAACGATCTCATCGTCGCGGCTGTGCGCGACCAGCACCGGCGCCGCAATCTTCGCGATGCGATCCAGATTGTCGTAGCGAATGCGCGCGAGCAGCCGCACCGGCAGCCACGGATAGATTTGTGCGCCGAGATCGGGAACCGAAGTGAAAGCCGAAGCGATGATCAGCGCGCGCGGCGCATACTTCGCAGCCAGCCAGGTCGCAACGGCGCCGCCCAGCGATTCGCCCACGATCACGATATCGCGCGCGTTTACTTTGCGCGTTTCGACCAAATGCAGCCATGCCGCTTCGGCGTCACGGTAAGTCCCCTCTTCGCTCGGACTCCCGCCGCTTTTGCCGTAACCACGATAATCGATCAGCAGCGTCGCATAATGCAGGCGGTTGAACAGCGTGAGGTAACCGATGCGGTGCGAAATATTGCCGGCGTTGCCGTGCAGGATCAGCACCGCCCCGCGCGCGTCGCGTGTGGGTACCCACCAGCCGTTCAGCACCACGTTATCGGCGCTGCGCAATTGCACGTCTTCGTAATCGAGGCCGGCATCGCGCGGCGTTGCTGCGAGCTCGCGCCCGACGTTTGGAAAATAGATCAGCCGCGCCTGGAACAGGAAGATCAGCAGCAGCAAGAGCCCGTAGGTGCTCGCCGCTGCGATTAGGATATTCACGACCACGCGCATTTCGCTTCAGTCATCCAATTCGAGCGGCGGCTCGTCCATCGCAGCGCATTGCTCGCGCAAAGCCAGAATCTGGTCCTGCCAGTAGCGCTGAGTGTTGAACCACGGGAAGCTCGCCGGGAACGCTGGATCATCCCAGCGCAGCGCGAGCCACCCCGCATAATGAATCATGCGCAGCGTGCGCAATGCCTCGATCAATGCGAGCTCGACCGGATTGAAATCCTGAAATTCGCGATAGCCGCCGATCACGTGCGAAAGTTGCGCGCTCATCGCGGCGCGGTCGCCCGACAGCAGCATCCATAGGTCCTGCACCGCCGGTCCGCTGCGGCTGTCGTCGAGATCGACAAAATGCGGGCCTTCATCGGTCCACAGGATATTGCCGGCGTGACAGTCGCCATGCAGCCTGATATTGCGCACTCGTCCCGCGCGCTCATAGCACTGTGCGACGCGTTCGAGCGCGTCGTGCGCAATGGCCCGATACGCCGCTTTGAGATCCGCGGGCACAAAAGCGTGCTCGACTACGAAACGCGCCGGCGCTTCGCCGAAGCTTGCGATGTCGAGGAGCGGCCGGTGCCGGAACCGTGTCAGCGCGCCCACGGCATGCATGCGCCCGAGGAAACGGCCGAGCCAGCGCAGAATATCGGGATGTTCGAGTTCGGGCGCGCGTCCCGGACGCTTCGGAAACAAGGCAAAACGGTAACCACGATGCGCGTGGAGCGTCGCGCCGCTGGCCGCGGCGAGCGGTGCGACCACCGGAATTTCGCGCGCGGCGAGCTCGAGCGCGAAGCCGTGCTCTTCGAGTATGGCGTCATCACTCCAGCGCTGCGGCCGATAGAACTTGGCAACCAGCACCATGCCGTCTTCGAGCCACACCTGGTAGACGCGGTTCTCGAAGCTGTTAAGCGCATACTGCCTGCCGTCGCAGCGATAACCGCAGCTTTCGACGGCGTCGAGTATCAGATCGGGCGTGAGATCCTGGTAGGGAGGATTCGGCATGGTCGACGCCGAACATACCACTAAAACGTCATAGCTCAGCGTGCAGGCGAATCCCGAAAAAATTCACCGGGCCGCGATCGGCGTTGTAGCCGGGATTGCCGATATGCTGATAATCGAATGAAATCCACAACTGCTTGGTGGCCTTGAAGCTATAGAAGGTTTCAAGAATTTGTTCGGCGTGGTAACTGAGTCTGCCGTCGCCGAGGAAAAAACCCTGGCCGCCGCGCGCCAGATAATCGCGGTGCGAAGAGGACAGACCGTTGATCACCACCGCGATTCCAAGCTCGTCCGCGCTGCGCTGCCAGCGCGCACCTTTGATAACCGTGCCAGCGCTGAGCGAGCGGTCGATTTCGGTAAACGCAAATGTCTCGGTCCTGCCGTCGGCTGCGCTCGCGCGGGCGAACAATCCGACATCGTCGCGCAGCTCGTGCTCGAGATTGATACCGGCGCCGCGCTTGCTATGCGAGGCCCGCACCTGCGTGAGATCGGGTACTGCGCCAGTCAGAGTCGATTGTGTAATGGCATCGCTAAAGCTGCCCATCACGGCCTGGTTACGGAAAGCGAGCAGCTTGACGTGGCCCGTTTGCCCCGCGAGCCGGTAGCCGCGTTCGAATTCAACGACATCGCCGTAACTGCTCATAATGCGTGAATTGAGCGGCAGGCCGTTCGAATCTTTGGGCTGCTCGAAACGCCCGGCGCGCAGTGCCCACAGCGGCGTCACGTATTCAAGCGCGGCCCCCCATGAATAGCCGCGCGCGTCGGCCGGATAGTCCCACGCGCCATGAGTCATCAACGACCAGTTCAGGAATGAACGGCGCGGATCGTGACTGAATTTGTTGTCGTCGAAGATATCGAGTGGCGAAACGTTGCCGAGCGTCAGAACCACGCGGTTCGCGTCAACGGTGCCGGCAAGCTGGTTCGCGTCGGATTCGACGCGCTCTGTTCCGTTTCCCAATCCCCACGTCTGGCGCAGGAACAGCCGCGCGCGGTAAAACGTGGGATCCGCTCCAGAGGTGCGCGCGATTTCCCCGTTGGTAAATCCGCCGAGTCCTTTGAGCTCGGAGAACGGCACGCCGAGCGCCATCTCCGGATTGACATAGAATTCGCCGCCCGCCCACGGACGGAATCCGGCGTAAAGCGTCGCGGTCGCCGTCCGGCTGTTCTCGCGATTGGTCACGAGGCTGTTGGCGCCCGAGTAAGCGGCCGCGAATCCGGGTTTGTGCTGGAATATGACGGTCGTCTGCAGCTTGAGCTGCCACGATTCGTCCGGCTCCGCAGCGCGCGCATGTACGCACGTCGCCAGCATGAGCGTAAAAACGAAATCGATTCGGTTGCCGTGATAATTTTTCATTTTTGTGACGAGCACATGCGTGCTCGACATGGGATTTTACAATCAGTTCAATAAAGGATGATGCCCCATACGTCAGTGCCGCGAGGCAACCGCATCACGATCATCGAGGTCGCGTGGCGTCAGGAACCAGACAGTGCCGCGCGTGTTGAGCGCAGGCAGCACCCTTTCGACGCAGTGCACGTCGTTGACGCGGCATTCCCGCATCAATCCGGTCATCGAACTCACGATGCGGTCGATATCATCGAGCGGATGCAGCGGCCAGCGAAACCCGTCGACCGCCGCATCATCAAAAGGAGAGCTCAAGCCCGCGCGAATCTCGATGTCGTCGTGCGCGCTGATCACAGCGACGGGATCGCCGGTGGCGGAACGAAAGCGCCGCACTGCATTGCTCGCAAAAAGACTGAACGCCGCATCGAGTTGCGCCACACGCCCGGCGTGAGCCGCGCGCAGCAGGTCGAGCGGCGGGCGTGGCAGCGGCAATATCTCGATTCCGGACTGGGTAAGCTGCGCAGCAAGCTCGCGCGTCAACAGCATGCCCCAGGCGCCGATATTGGACGCGGTCTCGACAAACGACGGTTCGGACGCCGACGTAATGCTGGCGCCGGCGAGAAATCGCAGGTGCACCTTTTCGCCGGGTTCGACGATCTCGATCGCGCTCGGTTCGAGCTCGCGCGGTGCGCCTGCCGCGGCATGGGTCCACGCGTACACTTCGCTCGGCTTTAGCGCTTCCAGCGTTTCGCGTGTGCATAACGCATTGCTCAAGCCGAAATTGCGCGCGGGGCCGAGTGCAGCGTTCCGCTCGAGCAGCGTTTTGACCGCGGCGATATCTGGAATAACTCCGGCGAGACTCGCCGGGCGCGCACTGCCGGTGATGATCACAAGCGGCAGCGCGAACACGCGCGCGATAATCGCGTCACTCGGCGCCGCGCTATCGATTTGGTGCGCCACATCGCATACCGCATGCCACAGCTTTGCATACGCCGCATGCGAAGGTGCCGCGCGTAATGCCGCGCTGATCTCGGCATCGCGCCGATTGGCGAGCGCATCCCGCAACTCGCGCCGCAGCGCGCTTTCTGACAGTTGATTGAATGGGTGTGGGCTGTCGTCAACGCCGTAGCGGCGCGGATCCGGAAGGATGGTCATCGTAAAGACGCCGCGGATAGGCTACAGCGCCAAAGTCAATCGACTCTGGCGCCGGAATCCTTGACCACCTTCGCAAACTTGGCGAAATCGTTCCTAATGATCGCGCCGAATTCGGCTGCGCTGCCGCCGGCGGCGTCCGCACCCACCGCGTGCAGGCTGTCCTTCAGCGCCTGCGTAGCGAGAGCCTTGTTAAGCTCGGCGTTGACGCGCGTCACAATTGTCTTGGACGTTCCGGCCGGCGCCAGCACGCCGAACCAGTTGGTCACTTCGTAGCGCGCGACGCCGGCCTCAGCGATCGTCGGCAAATCGGGAAGCGCACCTGAGCGTTTGCTGCCCGTCACCGCGAGCCCGCGCAGCTTGCCCGCCTTGACCTGAGGAATCAGTGGTACTGCGCTCGCGATCGTCACGCTCACCTGCCCCGCAATCAGATCGGTTATCAACGGCCCGGTGCCTTTGTACGGAATATGGGTCATGTCAACACCCGCCATCGATTTGAAAAGCTCCATCGCAAGATGGCTCGATGAACCCGAACCGCCCGAAGCATAGTTGATTTGTCCCGGTTTTGATTTCGCGAGCGCGATCAGATCCTGGACCGACCTGGCGGGAAAACTGATGTTCGACGCAAGCAACAGCGGTACCGACACGAACTGGATGACCGCATCGAAATCCCTGAGCGCGTCGTAACTTACTTTCTTGTAAAGGTGCGGGTTGATGACATGCGGAATCGAAGTGAACAGCAGCGTGTAACCGTCGGGCGCGGCGCGCGCGGTAATTTCGGTCGCGACGAGACCCCCGGCTCCGCCGCGGTTATCGACGACGACCTGCTCGCCCAGGGCCGATGCGAGTTGGTGCGCAGCCATGCGGCCGAGAATGTCCGCCGCACCGCCCGGCGGGAAGCCGACCACCAGACGGATCGGCTTGTCGGGGTACTTTTGGGCATTTACGGGGCTGATGCCGACCAGCATCGCAATCAGCGCCAATGCGGCTGACACGGCACCGTGGCGCTTTTTCGAAATCCGGCGTGCGCTCGCGATCACGTACTGATTTGCAGATCCGGCATTGCGTGTCATCAATCGACTTTCGCGCCGGACATCTTCACGACCTTGCCCCACTTCACGATTTCGTTTTTCACGAACTCGGTAAACTCTTCCGGCGTGTTGCCGATAAAGTCAGCGCCCTCGGACGCGATACGCTCGGTGACTTCCGGAAGCCTGATAATGCGCACGACCTCACCGTGCAGCTTGGTGATGATCTCGCGCGGCGTAGCGGCCGGCGCAGCCATGCCGAACCATGAGCCGGTCTCGAATCCCTTGAGCCCCTGCTCGTCGAGCGTCGGCACGTCGGGCATCACAGCGGTGCGCTTTAAGCTCGTCACGCCGATGGGGCGCAGGCGGCCGCTTTTGACGTGCGGAATGACCGATACCATCGCACCGAAATAAACTTCGATATGTCCGGCGACCACGTCGACCAGCGCCGGCGACGCGCCTTTATAGGGGACATGAATCATCTTGATGCCGGCCATGGTCTTGAACAACTCTCCAGCCAGATGGTGCGGGCTGCCGCTGCCGGTCGAGCCGTGACGCAACTGATCCGGGTGCGCTTTAGCGAGCGCGATCAGCTCCTTCGCGTTCTTCACCGGCACCGACGGGTGAACGACGACGATACCGGGCACTTTCGCGATGTTAGTGACGTATGAAAAATCTTTGACCGGATCGTAGCTCAACTTGCCGTAAAGCGTCGGGTTGATCGCGTTGGCGATCGTCGGCATGAAGAGAACGTAGCCGTCGGGCGGCGATTTCGCCGCAATTTCGGAACCAAGATTGGTGCCGGCGCCGGCGCGGTTTTCGACCACCACCGACTGCCCCCATGCCTCGGTCAGCTTGGCACCCACCGCGCGCGCCAGAATGTCGGCGGCACCGCCCGGCGGATACGGAACGATGTAACGCATGGTCTTGGTCGGGTAATTCTGCGCAATCGCGTCAATTGAGAGCGCTGCGCACGCTGCGAGCGCAGTCAACAGCATCGTGCTCGCGTGAACACGCGTGACGGAGCTCATCTGGGACATGCTTCGCGCGTGGCTCTCGATGCGCGCGCTGTCCGCGCGTGCGACACCGCGCTTGCATGCCGCATCACCATCCGAGTGCATACGCCGGCCGGCGCGGATCGGCGCCGCCGTGCCGCACGCCGGTCTTATGATCGACGACAATAGTGCACGGCGCGCCAGCGAGCCATGTCCATTCGTTCCACCAGTTGACTTTATGGCCGAGCCGTTTGAGCACGTCGCCGGTGGCCGCCGGAATGCGCCCTTCGAGGTACAGCCGGCCCGGAAAATACTCATGCGGCTCGAACGATCCCGGATAGCTGTAGCTCGCAAAACGCGGCGCTTCGATCGCGCTTTGTGCATCCATGCCGAAGACATTAACGTTTAAAAAAACCTGCAGCATCGCCTGCGGCTGCACGTCGCCGCCCGGCGTGCCGAACGGCATTAGCACTTTGCCTTGTTTGAACGCGAGCGCCGGACTGGGCGTAAGCCTTGGACGCTTGCCCGGCGCGACCGAACTCGGATGGCTTGGATCGGACCACGATTGAGTGCCACGTCCCGAACACAATATCCCCACTCCGGGAACGATGGTCGAGTTGTTCGAACCATCCGACGGCGTCGCGGAAAACGCATTACCATCGTGATCGACGCAGCACATGTACGTCGTATCACCGGGCCCCGGCGTGGCATCCGACTGCGGCTCCGGCATCCAGCGCTGCGGCAAATCGGCGAGCGTCGCGGGATCTCCGGCCGGCGGCATCTCTGGATAGGCGCGGTCTGCGCGTATCATGCCGCGGCGGTGCGTCGCGTACGCGTCCGACATCAGGCCCTTGATCGGCACTTTGACAAAGTTCGGATCGCCGAAATGCTGATGGCGGTCGGCAAATGCGAGCTTGAGCGCCTCAATCACGATATGGATGTACTCGGGTGAGTTGTGCCCCATCGCCTCGAGGTTATAGCCCTTGAGAATATTGAGCGCCATCGGCAGCACCGGTCCCTGCGACCACGGACCGCACGCGTGAAGCTCGATATCGTTGAAGCGGGCCTTCACCGTCGGCTCGAATTTGACGTTGAATTCAGCGAAATCCTCCATCTGCATCAGACCGCCTGCGCGCTTGTGAAACTTGACGATCGCCGCCGCGATGTCACCTTTATAGAACGCATCCCGCGCGGCACGCAGCGCGGCCCTGCGCCCTTTGCGCAGGTTCGCCTTCTCGACGTCGGCCAGATATTGCAGCGTCCGGCCCAGTTCGGCCTGCACGAACAGTTCGCCCGGGCGCGGCGCGTGGCCCTTGGGCAAAAACACTTTCTGGTTCGACGGCCAGCGCTTGTACGAAGCCTGGTTGTCGCGGATGAACTGCGACATCAGCGGATACATCGGAAACCCGTCGCGTGCAAACCGGATCGCCGCCGCCGCGACCTGCGCGAAGGTCATGGTGCCGAAGCGCTCGAGCGCGGTGATCCATGCGTCGGGCGCCGCCGGAACGACGCTGCGCAACACGCCTGCCGGTATCTTGCCGCCATGATGCTTGACAAAATAATCGGGCGTGATCGCTTTCGGCCATACGCCGAGGCCGTCGATGCAATGAAGCTCGCGCTTTTTAGCAAGATAGATGATCTGCGGCGCAACGCCGCCGAAATTTACTTTGTCGGTTTGCACCACACCTGCCGTGATTCCTGCGGCAACGCCCGCGTCGACCG
>DASYSI010000433.1:0-10088 GCA_036003485.1 Burkholderiales bacterium
CGACGCCGGACCCCGAAAATTCATCGCTGCCGTGCAGGCGCTGAAACACCCCAAATAGCTTGTTGTAGTACTGCATGTCGAATCCGACGCCGTTGTCGCGTACGCTATAAACGGATTCGGCACCGTCGCTGTTTCCCCGGATCTCGATGACTGGCGCGTCGTTTTTTCCGGAGAACTTAATCGCGTTCGACAACAGATTTATCCATACCTGTCTGAGCATGGCGCGATCGCCCCACGCCACCGGAAGCTCGGCGACGGTGATGCGCGCTGATTTGCAGGCTTCATTGGCCTGGAGTTCCCGCAAAACATCCTGGACCAGCGCTTGCATGTCGACCTCGATCGCGGCAATCTGCGCGCGACCGAGTCTGGAAAACGCCAGCAATTCGTCTATCAATATCCCCATCTTCCGGCTGCTATCGCGAACCACGCCCAGCAGACGGCGTCCCTCGTCATCCAATCGGTCGGAATAATCTTCTTCGAGAAACTGCGAGTAGCCATCCACTGCGCGTAATGGAGCGCGCAGATCATGCGAAACCGAGTAACTGAAGCTCTCAAGCTCGGTGTTCGCGGCTGTAAGTTGACGCGCGCGCCGCTCGAGGCCGGCGTTGAGCGACTTGATTTGTTCCTCCGCGCGCCTGCGCTCGGTAACGTCGGCCGAGATGCCAAGCAAGTAGCGTGGCTTGCCACGATCATCGAAGATGGGGATCTTTCGCGTATGCAATATGCGGGTCGCGCCTGTTGCCGTATGGATGGTTTCCTCGGAAATATCCATCAGGACGCCTCGTTCAAGAACTTCGCGATCTTTGGCGGTAAACGATTCTGCGTCCTCTTTAGGATATATATCGTATACGTTCTTGCCGACGAGTTGATCCTGCGAATAGCCCAGCAGCGATTGCCCGGCTTTGTTGTAGCGCACGAACCGCAGATCCGCGGCGTCCTTGATGAATACCATTATGGGAATATTCTCGAAGATAGAATCAAGAAATCTGTTGGAATCGCGCAGCTCCTGCTCGGCATCCCTCCGATGCGACACCTCGCGCCTTAACAACCAGAACGCCGAGATCAAAATTGCAAACGCCGCGCAATTGCCCGCCACAATGACGATAATCGTGCGCTGTGCGGCGGCGTTCGATTCGTCGGAGCGTTTGATCAACAGCCTCTGTTCTTCCGATTCCATCTCCGCAACCAGGGCGCGGATTTCGTCCATGATTTTTTTCCCACTGCCCGAGCCCAACCGCTGCTGATCCGGGACGAAAGTTCCGGCGCGCTTGCCGTCAATCCCGCTATCAAGTATTCGATATCTTTCTTTGATGAGCTGCTCGAGTCGGTCGAGCCGCCGCTGCTCGCGCGGGTTGTCGGAAATCAACTCGCGTAACGACTCCACTAAACGCGGCAGCTCCGCTTGCGCCGTATGGTAAGGCTCGAGATAGGCAGCGGCACCCGTTACCAAGTACCCGCGCGCGTCGCTTTCCGCACCCCTGAGCTCGGAATGCAGCGTTTCGAGTTTCATGAGGATTTCATTTGTGTGATCAATCCAGCGCTCGCTTTCCCGAATTCCACTGATGTCTTTGTAGGTGAGGATGGCGATCGTCGCGAGAACCACGAGCGCGATGCCGAAGCCAACAGTCGTGGCGTGCAGCCTGAACCGACCCAGATCTTGCATACTGCAAATTCCCCCGCGCGCTTATTGTGCTGATTTATAGTTTGATTTTCGCCTCCAGCGAACTTGCATTGCAACAAAAATCTTGATCTGCAGGACATCTGGCAACAGCCAGACCGCGAAAAGTCACTCGATTTGACAATTCTTGAGATGCCAAACACGATTGGGAGCGCATGCAATAAACGCGCGGACACGAAGGAATCCCGCAATTCTGCGGGAACGCGGCGGTCAGCGATTGCGGAAAGGAAATCGACCGCGCCAATAACGGATCAAGAGCCAGGCACCGAACATGCCTCCCAGATGCGCGAAATGCGCAACGCCCTGCTGCGTTCCAGTAACACCCAGGTAGAGTTCTAACGCGCCGTAAATTGCGACGAATACCGGCGCCGGCATCGGGATCGGCGGAAAAAGCAGCATGACCATTCGGGTTGGAAAGTACATTCCATACGCAAGGAGCAGCCCGAATACGCCGCCTGAGGCGCCTACCGTCGGATAGGGTTCGCCGCCGGCAATCGCCGAGAAAACGAGCTGCGTGATCGCCGCCGCGATCACGCTCAGGAAATACAGGTTCAGGTAGCGCTTTGGACCGAATAACCGCTCAAGCTCTCCGCCAAACATGTAAAGCGCGAACATGTTGAAAAACAGATGCAGCATGTTGCCGTGCAGAAAGCTGTACGTGACGAGCTGCCATGGAGCGAAACCAAGTCCGTTGCCCGCAGTATTGATCGGCCACAGCCCCAAATACACGATGAGCGCATCGCCGACGAGCGCCTGGGCGCCAAACATCGCGATATTTGCGATGATCAGCGCACGCGTGGCGGTAGGAATGGAATAAAACATGCGAAGACAGGAGGCCGGTCATATTAGACAACGGCTGTGCTGATAAATGCAACGGCTGCACACTCAATTGATCAGCCATGCCGAACCGGGATTTGACAGGTCGCAAAAGCAAATGGCTGAATTTAAGAAGCAGCGAGCGGCCGAGGCGGCGGCTCACAGTCCGGCGCGGGGCGGATTGAAAAGCTAGCCGCCGGGACAAGGCTGAATCGTTACGCTGCGCTCTAGCGCGCGCGGCGAAAGGGGTCTGACCGCCGCTCGAGACGCATTAAATACGCTTGCGGCTTTTCGCCGGGCGTGATCTTAGGCGCGCCCTGCAAAGGTTGCGCGTCGACTGACTGCGTATGATCAGAGTGCGTCGAACGTGGGCTCGTGCGCACGAAGTAGCCGGCGCGGAAACCCACGCAATAGTCATTGAATCCGACCAGCGCGTAAGTCGTTGGTACCGTGCCGTTTCTGCGGGAGGTTTCCCCTGCGATGTAGCCTTGCGCACGAGCGATCGACCAACCGTATTTTTCCGCCAGATTCTTCAGCTTTTCTTCGGATAGTCGTTTCATAACGTCTCCATTAAATTCCGCGTGCGGAAAGCGAAGACAAGGTGCGGATCGCTGGAAGGACTTGACGTTGGCATACCAGAACCCTGGCAGTCATGGTCATTTATAGGGTAAGCACCTATTCTCTTCCAGCCCAGGACGAGATTCTGTGCGAAATTGCACAGTCGCTTACAGATTCTTGCCGCGATTGACCCCGTCGACGCCTAAACTTCTATCGCACGGGCATGAAGAAAGTTTTATTGCTTGTCACGCGTGAGCGGCACGAATCGCACCGCGAGCACCTCGCGCGTCGTGGCCTTGCCGCTTGCATCCTTCTCGATCACCCGCAGCTGCTGCACGCTGGATTGCGGGCCGACCGGAATCACCAGCTTACCGCCGGGTTTGAGCTGTTGGACCAGGACTGGCGGAACCTCGAGCGCGCCGGCAGTCACGATAATTGCATCGAAAGGAGCCTGCTCCGGCCAACCTCGATACCCATCGCCGCTGCGCACGGTGACGTTGCGATAGCCCAGCGCTGCGAGTCGTGCCGCTGCCTGCTTGGCAAGCGGCTCGACAATTTCAATCGTATAAACCTCGCGCGCCAGCTCAGCAAGCACCGCCGCCTGATAGCCGGATCCTGTTCCCACCTCCAATACGCTGTGCGCAGGATTGAGCTCGAGCAAATCGGTCATCAGCGCCACGATAAACGGTTGCGAGATGGTTTGGCCGAGCCCGATTGACAGCGGCCGATTGTCGTAAGCGTAGTGTTGCTGTTCGGCCGGCACGAACTGGTGGCGCGGTACTTTTGCCATCGCCGTCATTACGCGCTCGCTCAACCGCGCGCGGCCGGTCTCCGCCCGCGTCTCGCGCGCAAGCGCGGTAATATCGGCGAGCATTGCCGCGCGCTGCGCGGTATAGGCGTCGTCCGCTTCGGCATCAGCGGCGACCATTGCACCGAACAGAAGCGGAATAATTGCGCGCAGCAGCATAGTCAAAGCACGTATAAACGGAGCGCATAAGACCGTTATCGTCGATGCGCCCCGTTAGCGCGACCCCAAATCGGGGTTACAGGCGATCAGCCTTTCAGACAATCGCTCATGAATTTCTTGCGCTCATCGCCTTTGAGCTTTTTGTCTGCGGCGTCCTTGTTGCAGGACTTCATTTTTCCCTGCTGTGCTTTCTGTTTGTCGGAAGCGCCTGCGTCCTCGCCTTTCAGGCATGAGCTCATGAATTTCTTGCGCTCGTCGCCCTTCTTGTCAGTGGCCTTGTCGTTGCACGCTTTCATGCGTTCCTGCTGAGCTTTTTGTTTTGGCGTCGGCTCTTTCTTGGTTTTCTCGGCGGCCGGCGCGGCCTTCTTATCGTCCGCCTTCTTGTCCTGCGCCAGCGCAAGCGGCGACAATGCGAACATGAAGCAACATGCTGCGATCAGTTTTTTCATTTCTGTACTCCCCAGTATTGGTTGATGGACCATCTTTACCGGACCCCGTGGCCGGCGTTTTCGACCCGGTCCCGGCACGTAACATAACGGACGAGGCGTCAGACCGGCTGACATAGTCCGAAAGCGCCGGCGATCAGTTCGTACGACTCGAGCCGGGTACGATAATCGCCGGTAATGGTTATCACCATCAATTCATCGGCTTCGAACTGATCGCGCAGAGCGAGCAGTCTGGATTTGACAGTTTCGGGTGCGCCGAGCACCACGCGCCTGCGGTTATGCGCGATACGCGCTTTTTCGGCCTCGTTGTAATCGCGGCTTTCGGCCTCATGCTGAGTCGGCACCGGTTGATTGAGTCCGTAATCCATATTAAGACGCCGCAGATCGATACTTGCAGCGCGACGATGCGCCTCGGCATCGGTCGCGGCGCAAATCGCGAATATGGTCAGCAGCGCCTGCGGCTCGCGTGCGCGCCGCGACGGCTGGAAATGCTGCTTGTAGTCGCGCATCACCCGATCGCCGCCATCAGCGCTGATGAAATGCGCAAACGCGAAATTCAGGCCAAGTTGCGCGGCGAGCGCGCCGCTGTAATCCGACGAGCCGAGCAGCCACACCTCGGGGGAGGTCGGGCCCGCCGGCTGCGCCTTGACTTGGGCGAACGGATGGCCGGCGGGCAGCGCATCATCGAGATACGCAACCAGAAATTGCACCTGTTCCGGGAAATCCTCGGCTCCCGAGTAGCGGCCTTCGCCCATTGCGAGCGCTGTGGTACGGTCGCCGCCCGGGGCACGCCCGATGCCGAGATCGATGCGCTGCGGAAACAACGCTTCGAGCATTCGAAACTGCTCGGCAACCTTGAGTGCGCTGTAGTGTGGCAGCAGGATGCCGCCAGTGCCGACGCGGATCGTGGAGGTCGCCGCCGCGACGCGCGTCACCAGAATTTCGGGGCAGGGATCGGCAAGCGCGGCAAGCGAATGATGCTCGGCGAGCCAATAGCGGAAGTAACCCAGCCGTTCCGCCGCCTGCGCGAGTTTGATGGTTTCCGCGATCGCATGCGCCGGAGTAAAGCCGCTGATAATCGGCGATTGGTCGAGTATGCTCAGACGCATCGTGCGCGTTCACCCAACGAAAACGGCGATTATACGGACACCGGCCGCGCGCAGCAGTTTTGCAACAGTTGGCGTATACGCGCGCCTTGCGCTCGCGCAAAACTCTCGCGTCCCGTCGTTGTCCCATGATATAAAACAAGATATAGACATTCAACCCGAAAATCCGCCGATGATCCGCGCCGCCAACACCATAGTCCCGCTCACACCCGTCGCGCGAATGCGCTATTGGTGGCGCCGTCTCGCCGCTTCGGTGCTGCCTGGGCGCGGCGAGAGTGTGGCCGACCGCGCCACGGCGCGACTGCTGTCACAACTCTCAGATCTGTTCCGAGACCACCGAGCACAGCGCGGCGGCGAGCATTCGGAGCGTGATCGCGCCGAGCGCATCGCTGCGATTTACCGCGCCGCGGCCGTTGAACAGCGCGCGGCCATCCTCAATCTCATCACCCACGCATTCGCGCCCGAGCGCGATGTGCTCGATGCGGCGCTCGGCGCGATGCAAAGCGCGGCCGGCGAAGTCGAGTTAAGCCGCGCCGAGGCGCAGCTGCGGATCGCGCTCGATGCGCCGCGCGCGCATTTCTTGACGCAATTCAATCTGCTGCCCGACGGCGTCAAGTTCCTGGTCGACCTGCGCGCCGACCTGCTCCAGCTGTTGCCGCAGAATCCATCGCTCGAAGTACTCAAGGTCGAGCTCGATGGTCTGCTCGCAAGCTGGTTCGATCCGGGATTCCTCGAGTTGAAACGCATCTCGTGGCAATCGTCAGCACTGCTACTTGAGAAGCTGATGACCTACGAAGCCGTGCATCCGATCGAGTCGTGGAACGATCTCAGGAACCGTCTCGATACTGATCGCCGCTGCTATGCGTTCTTTCATCCGCGCATGCCGAACGAGCCTCTCATCTTCGTCGAAATCGCACTGCTCAAGGGTGTTCCGAAAAGCGTGCAAATGCTGCTCGACGAAAAGGCGCCGGTGCACGATCCGCACGCAGCCGACACCGCGATTTTCTACTCGATCTCAAACACGCAGCGCGGCTTGCGCGGGATCAGCTTCGGCAATTTGCTGTTGAAGCGCGTGATCGAAGACCTGAAGCGCGACCTGCCGCGGCTCAAAGTGTTCGCGACGTTGTCTCCGCTGCCCGGTTTCCGTAAATGGCTGGGCCAGATTATGGCTGAGGGCGCGCCGCCGCTCGCAGCCGCAGACGCTTCCAAGCTGGCCCAGGCGCTCGGATGCAATGTGCGCGACGTGACACTTGCCGCGGCGCTCGAGCGCGCCGACTTGGCCAGCGATACCCGGCTTACCGAAGCGCTGCGTGAGCCGCTGCAAATGCTTTGCGCGCGCTATCTGCTCAAGGAAAAATCCGGCGCGCGCCCGCTCGATCCGATCGCCAACTTTCATCTCGCCAACGGCGCGCGCGTAAACCGCATTTTCTGGCGTGCTGACACTTCCGCACGCGGAATACTGCAGTCGTACGCAATGATGGTGAGCTATCGCTACGACCTTAACGAGGTCGACAAGAATCACGAGCGCTTCTTGCGCAATGGGCAGATCGCGGCCGCTCCGCGCGTGCTCCGCCTGCTCGGCTAGCAGGCTAATACCGATTTATTTATCGGATGCCGTCAGAAATTCCTTGAGCACCGCGTTCCACGCCAGCGCCAGGTTGCCGCGGTCATACCCGCCGCCGCCAAACCCCATGATGCGGCCGTTGGCCATTTCGTTGGCGAGCTGGCACAGGCTGCGCGCGGCGTGTGCGTGCGCCGCGGGGGAATACTTAAGGTGCGCGAGCGGATCGCCGGCGAGACTGTCCGCGCCGCATTGGAAAACGATGAATTCGGGTTTGTGACGCTTGAGGAATTCGACCACGCGTTCCCACTCCGCGAAAAACTGCTGATCGCCGGCTCCTGGCTGCATTGGGATGTTGAGCTTGGTACCTGCGGCTTTGCCTTTGCCGCGCTCTTCCGCATCGCCGGTGCCCGGGTAGAGAAACATTCCGTCTTCATGGATATCGGCAACGATCAACTCGGAATCGCTCTCGTACGGATAATAAAGCCCATCGCCGTGATGCACGTCGATGTCGACGTACGCGATGCGCCTCAAACCGAATTTCTCGCGCAGCGTGTCGATGACCACGCCGCAGTCGTTGAACACGCAGAAACCGGCGCCGGCGCCGCGCCGCGCGTGATGCAGGCCGCCGATCGGCTGGAAGCTGCGATAGCAGTCGCCGCTCATGACGCGCGCGAGTCCTTCGAGCGCCGCGCCGACCACTGCCGATGATGCGTCGTAAACGCCCGGATACGCGGGCGTATCGCCATAGTCGATCGAGCCGTAGCCTAGCGCGGACAATTGGTCGACGCGGTTCACGTAATCCGGTGTGTGGAAACGTTCGATCTCTTCGCGAGTGGCAGGGCGCGGCACGGCAAGACGCGCCTGCTTGTCGAGCCCCTGCTTGATCGTTTCTTTCCAGAATGCGTCCTGGCGATCCGGCCCGAAGGGGTGTCCGTTTGGAAATCCGTATTTGCCAAGCGCTTCACCCACGTATAACAGAACCTCGGTTGTCATCTCATGTCCTCCTTCCGGCGCAGCTCCGTTGAATCCCCATGCGGCGCAACCTCCGCGCGCGAAGCCGCGGATTTAACTTATTCCAGTCTCGCGCGTCACGCTTTCAATTTCAACAACCGCATCGCATTTCCGCCCAGTATCAGGTCACGCTCGCGCCCTGTCAGCTCGGTCACGCGCTCGACCACGTCGACCGGCCGCTCATAGCTCATATCGGCGGGATGATCGCTGCCCAGGACGACGCGGTCGGCGCCGACCAGGCGCACGAGATCGAGCAGGATTGGGCCGCTATGAGTAATGGTGTCGTAGTGAAAACGGCGCAGATAGCTCGACGGGGGCTTGGTCATGTGTTTAGTTTCGGGTCGTACCGCGGAGCCGTGGTCCATGCGTCCAATCAGCCACGGAAACGTGCCGCCGGCGTGCGGCAGCACTACATCGAGCTTGGGATACGCGTCCATCACGCCACCGAATACGAGCGAGGCCGCGGCGATTGCGTTGTCGGTAGGATTACCGATGAAGTTGCGCAAATAATAGCTGCGCATCCGGTCAGCGCCGACCGGGTTGATCGGATGCAGAAAAATCGGCAGGCCGAGCGTTTCGCAACGCGCGTAAACCGGCCAGAAAGCCTTGTCGTCGAGGTTCCTGCCGTTTACGTGGGTCGCCATGTACATGCCGCGAATGCCCGGCAGGTTGGAGGCACGGTCGAGTTCCTGCAGCGCGAGGTTGGTATCGTGCATGGGCACCATTGCGAGCCCCAGAAAACGATCCGGGTACCTCAAATGCGCGGCGGCCGCACTGTCGTTCCACACCTGCGACAACCTGAGCGCAAACGCGGGCGGCGCCCAGTACACCATCGGACTCGTTTCCGATAGCGCATGCACGTCGACTCCGGCAGCGTTCATCGCCTTGAGGCGGATCTCAAGATCGATGTACTGCTGCTGAAACACTGTCCCGATCCCGGGCACGCTTAGTACCACTTGCCCGCGCTCGTTGGTACTGACTTTCGCGCCATTATTCGCGCCCTCCTTCGCGATCAGCGCGACAAACTCCGGCGGATGCCAGTGCGCGTGCAGATCGATAGCGGGCACGCGGTAACCACGCAGGGTCGGCCTGGTTTGCGTGCCCGCGCAGCCGGCGACCAGCGCTCCGCCCGCGGCTGCCATTCCTAACAAGAATTTGCGGCGCTCGATTTTCATGCTTTCTCCTTTGGATTAAGTGTAATTGGTATTGTCATTTTGCGACACGTCATGCGCTTCGCCGCGCGTGGCAAAGATCAAAACAACGGCAGCTGCCCGCCGATGCGCGGCCGGTGAAAACGCGCAGTATCGAGTGAGCGATGGCGGCGTTCGCTGTTGAATCCGAAGCGCTCGCACGCGATATCGAAACGCTGGCGCAGCAAATCGGCGAGCGTTCCAGTGCCGCGCATGCGGCTGCCGAAATCCGGATCGTTGTCGCGCCCGCCGCGCATCTGGTGAATGCGGCTCATCACGTGCGTGGTTTTGAGCGGATAGTGCGTTTCGAGCCAATCGCGGAACAGGTCCTTGACCTCGTACGGCAGCCGCATCAACACGTAACCCGCGCTGCGCGCGCCGGCTGCATTTGCTGCCTCGAGCACCGGCTCGATCTGATGGTCGGTCAGGAATGGAATGACCGGCGCCACCAGCACGCCAACCGGAATACCCGCCGCGGTGAGGCGCCGCATCGCTTCGAGCCGGCGCGCCGGCGCCGCACAGCGCGGTTCGAGTCTGCGCGCAAGCTCATGGTCGAGATTGTTAAGCGAAATATATACATTGACGAGGTTCTTCTCTGCCATTGGCGCGAGAATATCGATATCGCGCTCGACCATTGCGTTCTTGGTCACGATACCGACTGGATGCTCGCATTCAGACAGGACTTCCAGGATGCCGCGCGTGATTCTGTATTCACGCTCGATCGGCTGATAAGGATCGGTATTGGCGCCAAG
>DASYSI010000434.1:0-5466 GCA_036003485.1 Burkholderiales bacterium
GGTGTACAACGAGGAGCGCGAAATCGCGGCGTGGTTCCTGCTCGATTTGAGTCCATCGGTGGATTTCGGCTCGACCGAGACCATGAAGTGCGCGGTGTCGGCTGAATTCGTCACTGTTCTTGCGCGCATACTGACGCGTCATGGCAACCGCGTCGGCGCTTTGCTCTATAGCGACAGCGTGGACACCGTAATACCGGCGCGCAGCGGCCGCCGTCACGTGCTTCACCTGCTGCATCGCATGCTGTCGCGGCCCGAGCGCTCGCGCTCGGCGGCAACGAATCTGCGCGATCTCGTGCAAACTGCGCTGCAGATCGTGAAGAGACGCTCGCTCGTGTTCGTGGTTTCGGATTTCATCAGCACGCCCGGCTGGACGGAGCCGCTTGCGCGTCTTGCGCGGCGTCACGAGGTCGTGGCAGTGCGGCTCTACGATCCGCTCGAACGCGAACTTCCCGATCTGGGGTTATTGACGATTCAGGACGCAGAAACCGGCGAACAGTTGTTTGTCGACACTCACGATCGCGGCTTTCGCAAACGATTCGCCGCCGCAGCCGAGCGGCGCGATTTGGAACTGCGCTCGAGTTTTCGCGAAGCAGGCATTGACACGCTCGAATTATCGACCAACGACGATCTGGTCGACGCGATTTTGAGGTTCGCCGATCTGCGCAAGCGGCGCGCCCGTTTGACGGCGGGCGGCAATCTGCCGCAGCACCTCGTGGCAGCGCCATGACCTTTCTGTGGATTCATCTGCTCTGGCTGCTGCTGTTCGTGCCGGCGCTGGTGGGTTTGTACATTGTTCTCCTGCGCAGGAAAAAGAAAGCCGCGCTGCGATACGCGAGTCTCGCCATGGTCAGGGACGCGATGGGCGCGCGGCAGAGCATCCGCCGCCACGTTCCGCCGCTGCTCATGTTAATTGCGCTGACGCTGCTGATCCTGGCGATCGCGCGGCCAGCGGCGACTGTCACGCTGCCATCCCAGCATGAAACGATCATTCTCGCCATGGACGTCTCGCGCAGCATGATGGCCGTCGACGTCTCGCCCAATCGTCTTTCCGCGTCGCAGGCTGCCGCACGCGCTTTCGTCGCCGATCAGCCATCCACCACCCGCATCGGCGTAGTGTCGTTCGCTGGAACGGCCGCAGTCGTGCAGTCGCCCACGCAGAACCGCGAGGATATACTCGCGGCGATCGATCGTTTCCAGCTTCAGCGCGGCACTGCGATCGGCAGCGGCATCCTGGTTTCCCTCGCGACGATATTCCCCGACGCCGGAATCGACATCGAAGCCTTCTCGCGGCGCGATTTCGGACGCAGCCGCCCGCTCGACAAAGCCGGTAAAGGCGACAAGCCGGACTTCACGCCGGTTGCGCCGGGCTCTTACACATCCGCCGCGATCATTCTGCTGACCGATGGTCAGCGCACCACCGGTCCCGACCCGATCGAAGCCGCGCGCATGGCCGCCGACCGCGGCATTCGCATCTTTACCGTGGGCATAGGCACAGTGAACGGCGAATTAATCGGCACCGAGGGCTGGTCCATGCGCGTGCGCCTCGATGAAGAATCGCTCAAGACCATCGCCAATGTCACTCGCGGCGAGTATTTTTACGCGGGCACTGCAGTGGATCTGAAGAAGATTTATCAAACATTGAATTCCAAGCTCTCTCTAGAGCGCAAGCAGACCGAGATCACCGCATTGTTCTCCGCGGCGGCCGCTGTCATGGCATTCCTTTCGGGACTGTTGTCACTGCTGTGGTTTAACCGGATTCTGTGAGCGCGCAAACGGTGTGTTGCAGATACCGCTGGTAATCAGGAAGCAGACCGTTTCCTCTAGTGAAAATCCCTGCTCGACGTCTCGAGCTTGCCGAGCAATGCACTGTAGTCGACCAGCCGCCGGGCAATCAGGTGCACGACTTCGCCTTCGCGTTCGATCACTCCATATACACCCATCAGTCTTGAGCCGAGCAGTTCGCGGCGCTGCGAGTCGGCGAGATCGCGCCATACGATGACGTTTACGCTGCCGGTTTCGTCTTCGAGCGTGACGAATATAACGCCCGATGCAGTATCCGGCCGCTGACGCCCGACGACGATGCCGGCTGCACGCGCGAGACGGCCGTGCGCAAACCGGCTCAGCTCGGAAGCCTGAATGAGCCGCAGGCGCGCGAGCCGCGGTCGCAGCAGCGCGAGTGGGTGACGGCCGAGCGTCAGGCCAAGGCTCGCGTAGTCGGCAACGAGGTTCTCGCCCTCGGTAGGTGCTGCGAGCTGTGGTACGGCTTCCCGGATCGGCGCAGCGCTTAACAGCGCAGTCGTGCTTTCGACTCCCGCGACTTCCCAGTGCGCCGCGCGCCGATGCCCGGCCAGCGCATGCAGCGCGCCCGAAGCGGCGAGCAGCTTCAAATCGCGCCGGTTCAGCTGCGCGCGCCGCGCGAGATCGAGTACGAAGTCGAACGCACGCTTTTCACGCGCTGCGACGATGCGCTGTGCAGCGGCTTCGGCAAGACCGCTGACCATGCACAAGCCCAGCCGCACGGCGGGTGAGGCGTGAGGCGTGAAGCATGAGGCGGATTGCCCCAAAGCCGGTGTGTTTTTCTTCGCTTCACGCCTCACGCCTTCCGCCTCTCGGTCTTCAAGCGTGCAGTCCCACACGCTGATCGTGATATCGACCGGCCGCACTTCGACGCGGTGGCGGCGCGCATCCTGCACGAGCTGCGACGGCGCATAAAATCCCATGGGCTGGCTGTTGAGGAGTGCGGCGAGAAATGCCGCCGGTTCGTGGTGCTTGATCCAAGCCGAGACATAGACCAGCAGCGCAAAGCTTGCGGCGTGAGATTCGGGGAAACCGTATTCGCCGAAACCAAGAATCTGCTTGTAGATCTGCTCGGCGAATTCGCGCTGATAGTTTCGCTCGAGCATGCCGGAGATGAGCCGCGCTTCGAAATTCTCGATCCCGCCTTTGCGCCGCCATGCCGCCATCGAGCGCCGCAGACGGTCGGACTCTCCGGGCGTGAAACCCGCCGCCACTACGGCAAGCTGCATGACTTGTTCCTGGAAGATGGGAACTCCGAGCGTGCGCTCGAGCACTTCTTTTACCTCGTCGCTCGGGTACGAAACCAACTTCGAGTCTTGACGCCGGCGCAGGTAAGGATGAACCATGCCGCCCTGGATCGGGCCCGGCCGCACGATCGCAACTTCGATCACGAGATCGTAGAAATTCTTGGGCTTGAGCCGCGGCAGCATGCTCATCTGCGCGCGCGATTCGATCTGGAACACGCCGACCGTGTCGGCGCGCTGGATCATCGTGTAAACCTCACGATCCTCGGGCGGAATGTCAGCCATAGTGAGGCGCGCGTGCGTGCGCTCGCCGATCAGATCGAGCGCGCGTCTGATCGCGGACAACATGCCCAATGCAAGCACGTCGACTTTGAGCAGGCCCAGTGCATCGATGTCGTCCTTGTCCCACTCGATCACGCTGCGCTCGGGCATCGCCGCGTTTTCTATCGGCACCATTCGCGACAGCAGCCCGCGAGCGAACACGAAGCCGCCGGTATGCTGCGATAAGTGGCGCGGGAATCCCACCAGCGTGCGGGTCAGCTCGATCAGGTGCTCGATTTGCAGGCTGTCGGCGGCGAATCCGGCTTCGGCTAAGCGCTGCGGAATCGTACTTTTAGTGTCCCACCACGCGAATGATTTACTCAGGCGGTCGACTTGCTGCAGATCGAGGCCGAGCGCTTTGCCGATGTCGCGAATCGCGCTTTTGCTGCGATAGGTGACGACGGTCGCGGTCAGCGCCGCGCGGTCGCGGCCGTACTTCTGATAGAGATACTGGATCACTTCCTCGCGCCGCTGATGCTCGAAATCGACGTCGATGTCGGGCGGCTCGTTGCGTTCGCGCGAGATGAAGCGCTCGAACAGCATGCTCATGCGCGCGGGATCGACTTCGGTGATGAAAAGCGCGTAACACACGGCCGAATTGGCGGCGGACCCCCGGCCCTGGCACAGGATATTGCGGTCGCGCGCGAATTTGACAATGTCATAAACGGTGAGGAAATAAGGTTCGTAGCCAAGCTCCGCAATCAGCGCGAGTTCGTGCTCGATCAGCTTGCGCACCGGATCCGGAACGCCGCATGCAAAGCGCAGGCGCAGACCTTCTTCGGTCAGCGCGCGCAAATACGAGGAGGGCGTGTAACCGTGCGGTACCACTTCTTCCGGATATTCGTAACGCAGGCAGTCGAGCGTAAAGTCGCAGCGCTCGGCGATGCGCACGGTTTCGGCGAGCAGTGGCGGCGGATAAAGCTGCGCAAGCCGCAGCCGCATGCGCAGGTGGCGCTCGCCGTTTGGGTAGAGCGCATGCTGCGCCGCGGCCACTGGCACGCCGATGCGAATCGCGGTCAGCGTGTCCTGCAGCGGCCGGCGCGAGCGCATGTGCATATGCACGTCGCCCGCCGCTACCAGCGGCAGGCCGGATGCATTGCCCAGCTCGCGCAATTTTTCGAGCCACGCACGGTCGTCGGACCCGCACAGAAGTTCGGCGGCGATCCAGGCGCGGCCGGAAAAACATTTCGCGACGCGGATTGCATCTTGAAGCTGGGAAGCCGGCAAAGGCTGTGGAATCAGGATCGCGAGGCAGCCTTCGACACCCCGTTCGAAATCGTCCCACGTGATGTGATAGCTGCCTTTCTTGCTGCGGCGGCGTGCGGCGGTAATGAGCTGCGACAGATTGCCGTAGGCATCGCGATCGGTTGCAAGCAGAACGAGCTTGGGGCCGCCGGCAAGTTTGAACTCGGCGCCGATGATGAGCTTGAGGTTATGTTCCTTTGCCGCAATGTGCGCGCGCACCACGCCGGCGAGCGAGCATTCGTCGGTAATGGCGAGCGCCGCATAGCCGAGTTCCGCCGCGCGCTCAGCGAGCTCTTCCGGATGCGATGCGCCGCGCAGGAAAGTGAAATTGGTAAGGCAGTGAAGCTCGGCGTACGCCGGCAACGCGTCGAACATGCTGAACCATTCAACCGAAGATGCCGTGCAGATACCAGCCGCCGGGCTGCCGCCGTTCGCGATAAATCCACAGCGTCGAGTGATCCGGCGTTTGCGCGACGAAGTAATCGCGCATGATCCCGCCCGCGTCCCACCAGCCCGATTCAATGCGCTCGGGGCCCGCGATCAGCGCAAGCGGACCGTTGCGGTAGTGCGGTTTGGAAGCCACTTCATTGAGCGCACGCGGTGCAGCGAGTAGCCACAGCGGCCGCGGTGGATGCGCTACCTGCGTGATGCGGGTTCCCGGCATTATCGTCTGCCACGCGCATTCGGGACGGTGTTCGTTGCGCGGCGACAATGCCTGCACTGAATCGGCGCCCAGGCGCGCACGCAGGCGCTCGATGAGTTTGACCCAATCACCGGAGGTATGAACCGGATCGGGGAAAAGCTGGCCACTGGCGCCTGCCAGCGCGAGTATGTCGTCAGCCTGAAGCCTGATCCGGTA
>DASYSI010000435.1:0-3495 GCA_036003485.1 Burkholderiales bacterium
TCCACGGTCGCTGGCATGCGTTCGAAGATCAGGTGCACGGCTGGAATATTTTGCGAGAACGAACGGCCCAGATCGCCGCTGAGTGCATGACGCAGGAAATCCCAGTACTGTATCCACATCGGCTGATCGAGGCCGAGCGCAGCGGTTGCGCGCGCGATCTCCGCCTGGTCGGCCTGCGGGTTGATCAGGATATCTATCGGGTTGCCGATGACAAATACGCCGACGAATATCAGCACCGACATGACGAGCAGCGCGATAATGCTTTGCAGCATCCGGCGAATGACGAAGACAACCATCGGGTGCTGCAGTCAGGTGACGCTGGCAGGCGCGCAATTCACGTCAGTGGCAATCCGCCGTCGCTTCGATGCGCCCTGAATCAGGGTGCCGCCCGCACTTCGTGTGCATAGGTGCGCTCGTCGGTGCGCGCTGTGTAGGTGAGACCCTTGCGTGCCGCCCACGTGTTGACCTGATAATGCAGCGGGATGAGGCCGTAATCGTTAATCACGAGTTCGGTCGCCTGCTGCAGCAGTTTTTCACGCTTTGAATTGTCGACCGTGGCGAGCGCCTGTTCGAGCAGCGCATCCATCGGCGGATTCGAATAGCGGCCCCAGTTCCAGGTGCCGAATCCCTTCGCCGGGTTGTAGCTTGCCACCAGCGAACGCAAAGGATAAGTCGCCTCGCCGGTGGTAACACCCCAGCCCAGCAGCGCCGCGCTGAATTCCAGCTTGTTGCCACGCGAGACGTAAACCGAGAATGGCAGTGTTTCGACTTTGGTGGCGATGCCGACCCGGGTCAGCATTTGCGCAATGGCCTGCACGATCTGGTCATCGTTGACATAGCGGTTATTAGGGCCGTGCAGCGTGATACCGAAACCGTCCGGGTAACCGGCTTCGGCCAGCAATTTCTTCGCGCCCTCGGGATCGAATGCTTCGGGCTTGAGATTGGGGCTCACGCCGAAGAATCCCTCGGGCATCAGTTGCCCGGCCGGAATCGCGAGGCTCTCCATCACGCGCTCGACAATCGCATTGCGGTTGATCGCCTTCGAGAATGCCTTGCGCACGCGCGCGTCCTTGAACGGATTGCGCTCGAGCGGTTTGCCGGCCTTGTCTGTAATGAACGGGGATTTGTCGCGATTGGAGTCCAGATGCAGGTGGATCATGCGGTTGGATATGGTGGTAAAGATCGTGATGTCTTTGTTGGCCTTCAGCTTGCCGAAGTCGGCGGTCGGCACGACTTCGATCATTTGCACGTCGCCTGCCAGTAGCGCCGCGATACGCGAGGGGTCTGAGGTGATCAGGCGAAATGATACTTTTTCCCACGCCGGCTTCGCGCCCCAATAGTTATCGTTGCGCGCGAGATCGATGCGGGCGCCTTTGACATAGCGCACGAATTTCCACGGGCCGGTGCCTATCGTTGCTTTGCCGGAATCGAAATCAGCACTGCTCGCACCCTTGGCGGCCTTGCTCGACACGATGATGAGTCCCGCCATGTCGATAGGCAGGTTCGGATAGGGCGTCGCGGTCTTCAGCCGGATCGTGTACGGGTCGACGATGGTTTTTTCGATGATCGGGCGCGTATAAACAGTGAAACCGCTGGGACTGTTGAGTAGGGCAGGCCGTTCTATCGAAAATGCGACGTCGGCGGCGGTGAAATCCGAGCCGTCGTGAAACTTCACGCCGCGGCGCAGCTTGAATTCCCACGTCAGTTCGTCAACCGTGCGCCACGATTCGGCGAGCGCCGGCTTCGGGTTCTGGCGCGCATCGTTCTCGATCAGCTTGTTGAAAATCTGCTCGGCGATGCTGTTGTTCGGCGCCGCGTTGTTGAAGTGCGGGTCGATCGAAGTCACATCCGCGCCGAGGCCTACCACGAGTTCGGCGGCGCAGGCGGGCACGAGGCTTATTGCAATAATGATGGCGGCGGATAACAGGCGGGCAGTCATGGTTGCCTCCAAGTCAATAAAGGACGAAGGGGAAGGACCGAGGATGAAGGCGTGTCTGGGCGTGCCGCAATCTGTTCTTTCGTCGGTCGGGCTTTATCCCTGACCATCATTGCGGCCTGAACTCGTGGGCGAGCGTGCGTTCGTCGGTGCGCGGCGTGTAGACGATGCCCTTGCGCGTGGCCCATAAATTGACCTGATGATGCAGTGGAATGATTCCCAGATCGCCGACCGCGAGCTCGGTCGCCTGCTGCAGCAGCTTTTCGCGTTTCGCATCATCGACTGTTGCGAGCGCCTGTTCGAGCAACGCGTCCACCTTCGCGTTTGAATAGCGGCCGCGATTGGCGGTGCCCATGCCTTTTTTGGCATCGTATGTCGCGAGCTGCGCTTTGAGCGGGGACGAAGCTTCGGCGGTGTCGGCGGCCCAGCCGACCAGCATCAGGCTGAATTCGAGCTTGTTGGCGCGCGAGAAATACACCGCGGACGGCAGCGTTTCGACGCGAGTCTGGATGCCGATGCGTGAAAGCATTTGCGCGACGGCCTGGCAGATCTGATCGTCGTTCACGTAGCGGTCGCTGGGCCCGTGCAGCGTAATGCCAAAGCCGTCCGGATAGCCCGCCTCAGCGAGCAGTTTCTTCGCGCCGTCGGGGTCGAATGGTTCCGGTTTCAACGCCGGCGTGTAGCCGAACATGCCTTCCGGCATCAGTTGACCAGTCGCTATCGCCGCGCCTTCCATCACGCGCTCGACGATCGCCTGACGGTTAATCGCCTTCGAAATCGCTTTGCGCACGCGCAGATCCTTGAGTGGATTTTTATCGAGCGGCTTGCCCGCCTTGTCGGTGACGGCCGGCGACCTGTCGCGGCTGGTATCCAGATGCAGGAAGATCAGGCGATGCGACACCGTGCGTGAGATCGCGATCGTCGTATCTTTGCTCAGACGCGCGAGATCGGCGGTGGGCACGTTCTCGATCGCGCGGACGTCACCGGCGAGCAGCGTCGCCACGCGCGAGGGGTCGCTCGGAATCACGCGGAACGTAACTTTGTCCCACGCCGGTTTCGCGCCCCAGTACGCATCGAAGCGCGCGAGCTCGACGCGGTCGCCTTTGGCGTAGCGCACGAATTTGAACGGCCCGGTACCGATGGTCGCCTTGCCGGAATCGAAATCGGCGGTGGTAGCGCCTTTCGCAACCTTGCCCGAAACGATAAACACGGTCCCCATGTCGTTGGGCATGAGCGGATAGGGCGCCGCCGTCTTCAGCCGAACGGTCAGCGGATCGACGATGATTTTTTCGGTGATCTGATTCGTGTAGAGGGTGAAGGGCCCCGGACTGTTCGGCACCAGCGCGGTGCGTTCGATTGAGAATACGACATCGGCGGCGGTGAAATCCGAGCCGTCGTGGAACTTGACGCCTTTGCGCAGCTTGAATTCCCACGTCAGGTCGTCGATCGCTTTCCATGAAACCGCGAGCGCCGGTTTCAACCGCGACTTCGGGTCCTTGGTGACGAGCGTCTCGAAAATGTGCTCGGCGATATTGTTATTCGGCGTCAGATTGTGGAAA
>DASYSI010000436.1:0-1944 GCA_036003485.1 Burkholderiales bacterium
TAGCGGCTCGCCCATGCCGCCAGCACCGCTGCAACATAAGCGGCATCGACTTTGCGCGTCAGCAGGTGGTCCGCGTCGTCGAGCGAGACGAAGCTTTTCGGATGTTTGGCCGCCATGAATATTTGAGTCGCATTTTCGATGTCGACGATCATATCGTGCGGCGAGTGAAAAATCAGCAGGGCCTTGCGCAGGCCCGCAATCGATTCATGATTGCCATGACGCGCAATGTCTTCGAGAAATTGCTTTTTGATGCGGAAATTGCGGCCCGCCAGCATCACCTCGGCTTCTCCGTTCGCTTCGATTTCCGCCGTCGTGCGTTGCAACAGACGAAGCACATGCGCCGCCTGACAGGGTGCGGCTATGGTTGCGATTGCGACCGCCTCAGGAATTCGGGCTGCGGCGGCCAAAACTGCGGTGCCGCCGAGGCTGTGTCCGATCAGAATCTTCGGCGCCGCGTAATGATCGCGGAGGAAACCGGCCGCCGCAAGCAGATCATCGATGTTAGACGAGAAGTTGGTATTGGCAAAATCGCCGGCGCTGCCACCTAAGCCGGTGAAATCGAAGCGCAACACGGCGATTCCCTGCACCGCGAGCGCAGTGCTGATGCGGGCAGCGGCAAGACTATCTTTCGAACACGTGAAACAGTGGGCGAACAACGCGTAAGCGCGCGGCACTCCGGCGGGAAGATCGAGACGCGCGGCGAGTTGCACATTGTTCGCGCCGGGAAAACGCAGCATCGCTTCGGGGTCTGCCATGTAATCTCCGCTGTCGAATTACTGCGATGCCGCCATATTACACGCGGCAGCCTACTGAGCCCGCAGTCGTGATCGCGCTATAATCGAAGCACGGCGGTTGCGTCAAACGCTCGATGAAAATACGGAGGAATCGATGGATTTAGCTTTTTTCCCGCCGCACCGTGTGGCGGTCGCGGCAGCTGTCCTCTGCCTTGCGTCGTGGGCTCAGGCACAGAATTATCCCAACCGGCCGATACGTCTGGTGGTGCCGTTTTCGCCCGGTGGAGCGGCGGATGTGCCGGGCCGTATATTGACCCAGAAGCTGTCCGAAGCGGTCGGACACCAGGTCGTCGTCGACAACCGGCCGGGCGCCGGTTCGACGATAGGCGCGGACCTGGTCGCTAAAGCCCCGCCCGACGGCTACACGCTGCTGATGATCAGCAATACGCACTTCGTGAGCGCGGCGCTCTACAAAAAACTTCCGTACGATTCGCTCAACGATTTCACGCCGGTGACTCAGATTACGAGTGCGCCCAACGTCATCGTCGTTCATCCTTCGCTGCCCGTAAAATCGGTCAGGGAATTGATCGCGCTTGCGAAAGCCAAACCCGGCAAGATCGATTACGCTTCATCGGGCAATGGCAGCACCCAGCATCTGACTGGCGCGCTGTTTACCAAAATGGCGGGGATCGAGATGACGCATATTCCGTATCGCGGCAGCGGTCCGGCGACGGCTGATTTGTTGAGTGGGCAGGTGACCGTCGGATTTCCGGGTATCGCGGGCATGCTGCCGCAAATCAAGGCGGGCAAGCTGCGCGCGCTGGCGGTGACCGGGACCAAGCGCTCGCCCGAACTGCCCGGCGTGCCCACGGTGGCCGAGGCGGGCGTCAAAGGATATGACGTCACCGCGTGGTTTGGCATGACAGGCCCCAAGGGCATGCCGCACGACATTGTGCTCAAGCTGCATGCAGAGATATTGCGGGTGCTCAAGAACCCTGAGTTCCAGAAGCTCATGCTTAATGCGGGCCAGGAGGTCGTCTGGCAGCAGACGCCCGAGCTCTTTGGCGAAATGCTTAAAGTCGAATCGGCAAAATGGGCCAGAATGGTGAAAGAATCAGGCGCTCAGGTGAATTGAATCGCCAGCAGTCGTACTGAAATAAAATCCGTCTTCAATGCGAGGTCCCCACCCGAAAACTTTGCCGGTCGTGCG
>DASYSI010000437.1:0-3247 GCA_036003485.1 Burkholderiales bacterium
GATTATCATCAAGAATTAACTTGAATTGCCAGGATGCTCGGAAACCTGCTCAAGCATCTGCTGCGCCGTGATGCGCCGCAACCGGCCGCACCACAGGCGCCCGCGGTTCATGCCAGCGTCGACTGGCTCAGCGAGGCGCTGGAATTGCGACAGCAGGGGCGCAACCGGGACGTCGCCACGATGTGCCGCACAGTACTGAGAAGCCAGCCGCATAACATCGACGCGCTGAATTTCCTTGCGGCAGCGCTGCTCGCGCAAGGCGAACTCGGCGCAGGTATGGATTGCCTGCACCGCGTCATCGCGCTCACGCCCGAGTCAGCGGAAACCCACGCCAACCTCGCCGCGGCGCTTGCCGCCAGCGGCGACGCGGACGGCGCGATCGATTATTACGGGCGCGCGGTGGGGCTGCGCGCAGACTTTTCGGGTGCGTGGACCCATCTCGCGACGTTGCTGAAAGCGCACGGACGATACGACGAAGCGGAAGCGTGCTGCCGACGCGGACTGCAAGCTGACCCCGGGCACGCCGCACTGCATCGCACGCTTGCGGGTGTGCTGTTCGAGCAAGGCCGCCTCGACGCCGCGATTCTGGAGATTCGTGCCGCGCTCGCGCTCGATCCCGATGCTCCAGCCGCACACAGCGAGCTGCTGCGCATGCTGAACTATAGCGACAGGCATGATCCAGTTGCCATTTATGCCGAACACCGCGCATGGGCCGAGCGCCATGCGCGAGCGCTCGAGCGCGAGGCGCCGCCGCATGCCAACGACGCGAATCCGCAGCGGCGGCTGCGGGTCGGGTACGTTTCGCCGTATATCCACAAGCACGCGGTCACGTTTTTTCTGGAATCGGTGATACAGCACCACGACCGCAATCATTTCGAATTGTTTTTATACGCGGATGTGGGACGGCCGGACGAGTACTCGCAGCGGCTGCAGAATTACGGTGCGAAATGGCGCAAGACGCTGGGCTTGAGCGATGCGGATCTGGCGCAGATGATCAGAAACGATGCGATCGACGTCCTGATCGATTTGAGCGGGCACACCAACAACAACCGTCTGCTCGCATTTGCGCGGCGGCCGGCTCCAATCCAGGTGAACTGGCTCGGTTTTCCGAGCACCACCGGGATGGCAAGCATGGATTACCGTATCACGGATGCCTACTGCGATCCGCCCGGAACCACCGAGCACCTGAATTCCGAGCAGCTGGTCCGCCTGCCCGACATCTACATGGCATGGCGCCCGCCGGAATTCACGCCTGACGTTGGTCCGCTTCCTGCGCGGGAAGCCGGGTTCGTTACATTCGGCTCGTTTCACAGCTGCTTCAAAATCTCGCCCACCATCGCAGCGATCTGGGTGCGCATCCTGGGCGCAGTGCCGGGTTCCCGCCTCACGCTGCTTGCGATCAGCAGCGAGGCCGCGCAGCGCCACATGCGGACATTGGTGGAAGGCCAAGGTGTCGACCCGCAGCGGATCAACTTTCTGCCGCGGCTCTCGTTCGACGAATATCTTGCCGCTTTCCAGAAAGTTGACATTGCGCTGGATACCTTTCCCTATCATGGCGCGACCACGACGTGCTTTTCTTTGTGGATGGGACTTCCGGTGGTGGCGCTCGCAGGCGCAACGCACGCGTCGCGCGCGGATGTTTCGATGTTGAGCAATGTCGGTCTGCCGCAGCTCGTTGCGCGCAGCGGTGACGAGTACGTCGGCATTGCGGCCGGTCTGGCGTCAAACCTCGACCAACTGGCGGAATTGCGCGCGAATCTGCGCGCAATGATGAAGCAATCGCCCAATACCGACGGACGCCGCTGTGCACGCAATCTTGAAAACGCGCTGCGCGAAATGTGGGTAGCGTGGTGCGCAAAGCGCTCCGGGATCTGAACGCCCGAGCCAAGCGTACTTAGCCGGTCCAGAGCATGCCGATGACCGCGCCCGTCATGCATGTTGCCAGCGTGCCGGCGACAATCGACTTCAATCCGAGCGCGACGATTTCGTCGCGGCGATCCGGCGCCATCGTGGCAAGGCCTCCGATCAGGATGCCGAGACTGCCGAAATTCGCGAAACCGCACAGCGCGTAAGTCATGATCATGCGGCTTCGCAATGACAAAGCGCCTTCCGGAAGGTGTGCGAGATCGAGATACGCGATGAATTCATTGAGGATGGTCTTGGTGCCGAGCAGCGCGCCCGCGGCGGGCGCTTCGCTCCACGGCACACCGATCAGCCACGCCAGAGGGGCAAGCAGCACCCCCAGCGCGCGCTGCAGGGTAACCGGCGCTCCGCCGATTGCAGGCAGCGCCTCGAGCATCAGATTGGCGAGTGTTACCAGCGCAACCAGCACGATCAGCAGCGCGACAATATTGAGCAGCAGCGCGAGTCCGCCAAGCGTGCCTTTGGTGATGGCGTCCATGCTGCTGGCCGCCTGCGGCAGCGACGCCAGCTGTCCTGAAGTCGGAGTATCTGTAGACGGCACCATCAATACCGAAACAACGATCGCCGCGGGCGCGCTGATGATGGATGCGATCAGGATATGCCCCAGCGCGTCGGGTATCACCGGCCCGAGAATACTCGCGTAAATCACCATCACCGTGCCGGCGATCCCGGCCATGCCGCACGTCATGACGATAAATAGCTCGCCGCGCGACAGTTGCGCGAGATACGGACGAATGAACAACGGCGCTTCAACCATGCCGACGAAAATGTTGGCGGCAGTCGACAGCCCCACTGCGCCGCCGACGCCCATCGTTTTCTCGAGCACGCGCGAAATCACGCGCACGATCCAGGGCAGCACGCGCCAGTAAAACAACAGCGAAGACAGTGCGCTGATGACAAGGATGAACGGCAGCGCGCGAAACGCGAGCGTGAAACTCGAGCCCGGACCGGTCTCAGCGAACGGCAGCGGCGCACCGCCGAGGTAGCCGAACACGAATGATGTGCCAGCCTGCGCGGCCTTCTCGAGTACAAGCAGAGCATTGTTGAGTGCAATGAAGACGTGCTTGAAGAGGTCCAGCTTGAGCAGCGCGGCGGCGAGCACGATTTGCAGCACGATGCCGGCGATGATCGTGCGCCACGCGACGACGCGCCGGTTTTCGCTGACGAGCCACGCCAGAACAAGAATCGCGACAAACCCGAAAGCGCTTTGCAGGATTTGATCCAAGGCCATCCCAATTATTACCTTGCGCCAAAGTCGGTTGCATCACGTTGTAGCATCGGCGCATCGCGTGCAATTGCGCGCCCATTCTTTGCAGCCAAGACA
>DASYSI010000438.1:0-4612 GCA_036003485.1 Burkholderiales bacterium
GCCGATCAAAGGCACGCGTCCGCGGGCAGGGCACCCGCGGCTCGACGCCGAACGGATCGCCGAGTTACAGGCGAGCGCCAAGGACCGCGCCGAGAATGTCATGATCGTCGATCTGCTTCGCAACGACCTGTCGAAGAACTGCGAGCTCGGGTCGGTCAAAGTGACAAGGCTGTTCGAAATCGAAAGCTTTGCCACGGTGCATCACCTCGTCAGCACCGTGACCGGTCAACTGCGCGAGGGCCGGGACGCGCTCGATCTGCTGCGCGGTTGTTTCCCGGGCGGATCGATCACCGGCGCGCCCAAGCTGCGCGCGATGCAGATCATCGAAGAGCTCGAGCCGCACCGGCGCGGTGTTTATTGCGGCTCGATCGGCTATGTCGGATATGACGGCAACATGGATCTCAACATCGCGATCCGCACGCTCGTCTATGCGGGCGGCGTTATCCGCTTCTCGGCCGGCGGCGGCATCGTTGCCGACTCGAGACTCGAGGATGAGTACCAGGAAACTTTTGACAAGGCGGCGGCGATGCTGAAGCTGTTGCAGCAGACCGCGTCGAGCCACGTCGGCATCCAATGAACAGCGCGTCGTAAATACCGCATCCGGCATCTCCGTGTCTAAAACGCCACATCACATCGTTATTGTCGGCGGCGGCGCCGGCGGGCTCGAGCTGGCCACCCGGCTTGGCGATACGCTGGGCCGCAAAGAACGCGCGCTCATTACCCTGATCGACCGCATGCAGACGCATTTGTGGAAGCCGCTGTTGCACGAGGTCGCGGCGGGGAGCATGGATCCCGATCAGCACCAGCTCGATTATCTGGCGCAGGCGCGCTGGCATTATTTCCGTTTTCAACTGGGCGAGATGGACGGTCTCGACCGCGCACGGCATAGGGTGTCGGTTGCGCCGTGGCTCGACGAGAACCACACCGAAGTCATTCCGCGGCGCGCGATTGGCTACGACACACTGGTGATCGCGGTTGGCAGCCGCACCAACGATTTCGGGACGCCCGGCGCACATGACCACGCGCTGAGTCTCGACACGCCGCGCGATGCGGAGCGTTTTCATCAGCGCCTGCTGAACGCGTGTCTGCGCGCCAATGCGCAAAGCGAACCGTTGCGCCCCGAGCAGTTGCACGTTGCAATCATCGGCGCCGGCGCAACCGGCGTCGAGCTTGCCGCCGAGCTGCATAAGACGACGCGCGAGCTGCTCGCGTACGGGCTCAATCGCATCAACCCCGAGCGCGACGTGAAGTTCAGCATCATCGAAGCCGCGCCGCGCATCCTGCCCGCGCTGCCAGAGCGTCTGTCGAAAGCCACCGCGGAATTGCTGCGTGCGCTTAACGTGCAGATACTGACCGGCGAGCGCGTGACCGAAGTGATGGCGAACGGAGTGCGCACCGCGGACGGCAAGCTCGTTCCCGCAGAGCTCGTAGTGTGGGCGGCCGGCATTAAGGCGCCGGAATTTCTCAAGGGCATCGACGGGCTCGAGACCAACCGCTTGAACCAGCTCGTTGTGCAACAGACATTGGTGACCACGCGCGATGCCGATATTTTCGCGCTCGGTGATTGCGCCGAATGTCCGTGGCCCGGACACGCCAATCCAGTCCCGCCGCGCGCGCAATCCGCGCACCAGCAGGCAGCGCACCTTGTCGGCACGTTCAGACGCCGCCTGCGCGGTGAGCCGCCGCGGCCATGGACTTATCGCGATTTCGGCTCGCTGGTTTCGCTCGGTGAATACAGCACCGTCGGCAGCCTCATGGGCAAGCTCATCGGCAGCGCATTTTTTATCGAAGGTCACTTCGCGCGGCTCATGTACGTATCGCTCTACAAGCTGCATCTTTTGGCGCTGCATGGCTTTGCTCGAGTATTTTTTGAGACACTGGCGCGCATCATTACGCGCCGCACGGAGCCGCGTGTGAAACTGCATTGACGCGATGATGACGCCAGTTGCAAAAAACGCTGCCACATGCTTCCGCCTTCATCGTTCATCTTTTTGCCGCATGCTATGATGCAAGCGATGGCGACGCTAGCAATCACACACGAAAATATCGAGGCGGTCATTGCCGGAAACGACACGGTGATCCTCGATTTCTGGGCGTCGTGGTGCGCGCCGTGCCGGACGTTCGCGCCGATATTCGAGGCCGCATCGGATAAATATCCGGATATCGTTTTTGGCAAAGTCGATACCGAGGTTGAACGCGATATCGCCGGCTATTTCGAGATTCGATCGATCCCGACGATTATGCTGTTCCGCGAGAAAGTGATGCTTTTTTCGCAACCGGGCGCGATGACTGCGGAAGGCCTGGACAGCGTAATCGAGCAGGCGCGCGGTCTCGATATGGTCAAGGTTCATCATGAAATCGCCGCCGAGGCGGCGGATGAGCCGCGTCCATGACGAGCGCGCAGAGACGCAGGTATCCGAAGCGCGAATATCACGAATACATATGTGTGCTGGTGGACGTTGGGCTCGCCACATAGCGCGTGTCAGGTATCATCCATAAATCGCTGGTTTCAAGTGGAGTTCTGGACATGAAAACTCTCGATACAACTTTGATCGCAAGCGCATCGATTGCCGCGTTTCTTTCCGGCTGCGTTTCTACCGAAATGGAAAAGGCGCCGTCGGTGCCTGCCAGTCTCAACGTTCCGGCAACACAAACATTGTCGGTTGTGGCGCAAGCCAGTGGAGTACAGATCTACGATTGCAGCGCCAGCAAGACTGACCCGGCAAAATTCGAGTGGGTCTTCAGGGCTCCGGAAGCGGACCTGTTCGATCGGGCCGGCAAGAAAATCGGCAAACATTATGCGGGTCCGACGTGGGAATCAAATGATGGAAGTAAAGTCATCGGCGAAGTCAAAGCGCGCGACGAGGGCCCGGACGCCAACGCGATCCCATGGCTGTTGCTGAACGCAAAATCCACCTCAGGAAATGGCGTCTTTGGCAAAACGCAAAGTATCCAGCGCTTGAATACCGTTGGCGGCAAGGCGCCTGTGGGCGGCTGCAATCAGGCACAGGCTGGAAAAGACGCGCGGATCGCCTATCGGGCTGCCTATTACTTTTACGTTCCCCGGCCGTGAGGCCACACCAGCAGCTGATGCAAATGGCGAATCTATTGTTCGCCCGACATTTCATCACTGCTTCATCAGATCCCGGGCACGATCGCTCACACGCCGACCTGCACTCTTAGTTCAACCACACGATCCGGAGGAAGTCGTAAATAGTCTGCGACCGTGGTCGAGTTTTGCAGCATCCAGATGAAGAGCTTTCGGCGTAATCCAAGTCCCTTGGGCCTGCTCACCGATACGACGTCAGCCTTACTCGTAAAGAACGAGGTCTTTTCGGCGTCCATGCGGACTCCACGCCGGGCCGCGAGCCGAAGAATTTTCGCGATATCCGGGTCTTCGCGGAAGCCAAATACCACGATCAGCCGCAAGGTCCCGTCGGCCAGCCGCTCTATGTCCAGGCGTTCTTCATCATCAACGTAGGGCGCATCGATGAACTCGACGGTGACGAATACTGTTTTTTCGTGCACCACCATATTGTGTGTCAGATTATGCAGGAAGGCGCTGGGATAACCAGTACGCCTGGCGCTGAAGAATACGCCGGTGCGTGGCACTCGTACCGCCGTCGCGAGTGCGTTCCGGGCTTTGCCAGCGCGCGCTTCAGCCTGAGCGGCTCCCTTCGCTTGCAGCAGCTCGACGCCTCGCCTCCACGTGCTGAGCACTGTAAAAATCGCGGTGGCCAGCACCAGCGGGAACCAGCCGCCGTCCACGATTTTAGTGAGGTTGGATGAAAGGAACGCCGCTTCGATCGAAATGAAAACTGCAAGCGCGGGGAGAACGCCGAACTTGACGCGTCCCGGCTTGGCGATCAGAACGATGATGAGCAGCAAAGAGCCGATGATCATATCTCCATTTACGGCGATACCGTATGCGCCGGCCAGCGCGCTCGATGATCCGAACCCAAGCACGAGCGACACGACACCGAGCAGCATCAACCAGTTCACGAGCGGCACATAGATCTGGCCTTGCGCGGTGTCCGAGGTGTGAAGCACACGCAGACGCGGCAGAAAATTAAGACGCGAGGCCTGTTGCGTAACCGAATAGGCGGCTGAAATAGTCGCCTGTGAAGCGATGATCGTCGCGCACGTGGCAAGGATGACCATCGGCAGGAGCAGTGGCTCGGGCGCCAACAGATAGAAAGGATTTTTCGCGGCTTCCGGGTCACGCAGCACCAGGGCGCCCTGCCCAAAATAGTTCAGCATGAGCGATGGAAATACGAGCCCATACCACGCGATGCGGACAGGTGTCCTGCCGAAGTGCCCCATGTCCGCGTACAGCGCTTCGGCACCGGTAAGACACAAAAACACCGCTCCCAGCGCGAGGAAAGCCAGCGCTGGCCGCTCGTACGCGAATCTAACGGCATGCCCAGGATTGAGCGCTGCCAGAATGCCTGGGGTTTCTACAATGCTGATAACGCCCAGCAGTGCCAGCACGAGGAACCAACAGGCCATGACTGGCCCGAACACGCGGCCGATGCGTGCCGTCCCGCGTCGCTGAACTACGAACAAGCCTACGAGCAGCGCGATTGCGATCGGCACGATCCAGTGCTCGAAG
>DASYSI010000439.1:0-13123 GCA_036003485.1 Burkholderiales bacterium
TCCGCGAGAAATTTTTCCAGCGCGCTGCGCCGATCCTCCCGTTGTTGGGTTTGCTGGTTTCGCTTCAGTTCGTAACCATCCAGAATTTTCTTCAGCGCGTCGCGTTTCGTTTCATCCATCTGTGCCATCCTTGGCGCTGGCCCGCATCAATCCAGATACTCGAACAGTTTGACTACCTTGCGCACTCCACTCGTTGTGCGTGCGATTTCGGTCGCATCCTCCGCTTCCTTTCGTTTAACCATACCGAGCAGATACACGACGCCGGATTCGGTCACGACTTTGACGTGAACCGGATTGAACTTCTGCTGGTCAAGGAAACGCCCTTTGACTTTTCCTGTTACAAATGAATCGTTGCCGCGCGCCGACAGCGGGGTGTTGCCGGCGACCGCAGTTTCGTCATAGACGCCGCGCACGTTCTCGACGGCGCGCGCGATTTTCTCGACCTCGGTTTTGGTCGGCGCATCGGGAACTTCACCGGTCAGCAGCACCATACGGTTATAGCTCGTGGCATTGACATGCAAGCCCTTGAACTTATCGTTGATTCGATTCAATGTCTTCACTTCGATGACGCTATCCTCGGTGACGGTGCCAACCGTGCGGCGGTCTTCTCCGATGAGGACTGCGGTTCCGGCACCCCCCACCACGGCGGCGACGCACCCAGCAAGCGCGCAGATGGCCACGGGAACGATGACGAGCAATGCAAACAGACGCAGCTTATTCATTTATTCGACCCCCAGTAACAGACAATCGATGGCATCACACAGACAATGCAGCACAAGCAGGTGCACCTCCTGAATACGCGCAGTACTTTGCGCCGGCACGCAGATATGGACATCGCTAGGCCGCAGCACTTCGGTCATCTCGCCGCCATTCCTGCCGGTCAGAGCCACCACACCCATGCCGCTCTCGTGCGCGGCCAATACCGCTGCCAGCACGTTCTTCGAATTGCCGCTGGTCGAAATGGCGAGCAGTAGATCGCTTTTCTGTCCGAGCGCGCGCACCTGTTTCGAGAACACCTGGTCGAAGTTGAAATCGTTGGCAATCGAGGTCAGCGTTGAGGTGTCGGTGGTAAGTGCGATTGCCGCCAGCCCCGGCCGCTCCATCTCGAAGCGGTTGAGAAGCTCGGCTGCGAAGTGCTGCGAATCGGCAGCCGAGCCGCCGTTGCCGCAGGCCATTATTTTGCCGTCATGCCTCAAGCACCGCACCATGCGTTCGGCTGCGGTCGCAATCGGCGCCGCCAGCGCATCCATGCTTTGCAATTTGAGATGCGCGCTTTCGGAAAAGTTCTCGCTGATGCGGTTAATTAAATCCATGCCGTGGCCTGATACACCATCAAATTATCTCACAATCATTCGCCGAACGCGTCCTTGATCCATTCCACCGAGTGCCGAGTGCCGCTGATCAGCAGCGCATCGAAGCGGCACGCCGGCGGTCGCGCAACCCCTGCAAGATAATGGCGCGCCGCGCGCAGCAGCTTGCGGCGCTTGCCGGCCGTGATGCTCGCGGCGGCGCCGCCGAAGACCTCGCTCGTGCGCATACGCACCTCGACGAACACGAGTATTGAGCCGTCGCGCGCGATCAAGTCGATCTCACCGAAGCGGCAGCGGTAGTTGCGTGCGACGAGCTTTAGCCCCCGTTGTTGCAGGAATGCGGCTGCCAGGTCCTCGGCGTGCTCGCCGCGGGGGCTCATTAGCGGGGCGCGTCTTGGATGACGATTTTGCCGTCGACGAACAGCGCAGCGGTGAGCTCGCGCACGAATTGCTGATCGCGCGCGAGCCGGATGCGGCCGGTCACGCCGTCGAGCACCGGGTCAGGGTTGTGCTGCAGCAGCTCGAGGCCGATGCGAAAAGCGTCGATCCCGAGCGCGTACAGACGGTCAAAATCGATCGGGTTGCCAGGCTGCTGACGCGGATAAACCATCACCGCAGGATGATCCGGTTGCAGTATCCACGGCATGTCGACAAAGTGCACCTGGTCAAGCTCGCGCATTTGGAGCGCGCCCGTGCCCGCATTGACCTGCGACGTCGCATAAACCGCAAGCGTGCGGCCGATGTACGGACGCACCGTGCTGGCGCGCATGTTATCGAGTGCCAGAAAAGCCAAGTCGGCAACGCCCAGATTCGACGCATTGCGCAGTCTGCTGAGGCTTGCCTGATCGGCGCCTGAGCCGAATTCGGCGACTACCATGCCGCCGAGTCGCGCGAACTCCTCGACAAACGCCTGGCGCATGCGTTTACTGAGCGGCGTGTCGTTGCTGATCACAAATGCGTTGCGGCGACCGTCGTCGAACGCGAGCTGGGCGACCTGGCGCGCTTCGAGCTCGATGCTGAGCCCGAACAGGTACATGCGCGCCGGCTGTGGCGAGCTCGCTTCGAGCGTGTTGAGCGCGAGCGTAGGCACGGTCACGAGAGAGCTCGCAGCAAGCGCGGCGACGCCGTCGCGCGTCAGCGGCCCGACCACGAGCCGCGCGCCGGATTCGATCGCCTGCTCGTAAATTGCCAGCACATCGAGCGTGTCTTCGTTCACGGCGTAAACCCGGATCGGCGGGGCGTTCTTTCCAGCGATCTTGGCAGCGGCAATAAATCCCTGTCTCACGGCCTCGGCGTGACGGCCGAACGAAGGCGAGTTAAGCGGCAGAATCAGCGCGATCTGCGCTACGGGCGTTGCCGCTTCGGCGGCGCGCGCGAGCTCGGTGGTAAAGCTGATGGCGGCACCGTATAGTAACGCCGGAAGCAAAAACAGGGCGGTGCACACGCGATGGAAGGCACACGGCATCATGAGCAGGCGCGAATGGAACGGCCTTCATTATATGTAGTGGCGACTCCGATTGGAAACCTCGCCGACATTACATTGCGTGCGCTCGAGGTGTTGAAGCGTGTTGACGTGATCGCCGCCGAGGACACGCGGACGACCGGCCACCTGCTCAGGCACTACGGCATCAATGCATCACTTATCGCGTTGCACCAGCATAACGAACGGCGTGCCGCGCAGAAAATCCTGCAGCTGCTGGCGCACGGCAAATCGGTCGCGCTCGTCAGTGATGCCGGTACGCCCGCGATTTCGGACCCGGGGGCGGTTGTTATTGGGATTGTCCGCGCGGCCGGCCATCCGGTGGTGCCGTTGCCGGGAGCCAGTGCCGCGGCGTGCGCGTTATCTGCCAGCGGCAGCACCGCCCCGCATTTTCTGTTCTACGGATTTCTGCCGCAAGCGGCGGCAGCGCGGCGGCGTGAACTCGCCGCGTTGCAGGCTCTGCCTTATTTGCTGGTTTTTTACGAGGCCCCGCACCGCGTCATGGCAAGCATCGGCGACATGGCGGCGGCGTTCGGCGCCGGTCGCACGATTACCATCGCGCGCGAGTTGACCAAACTGTTCGAGACTATTCATCAGTGCCGGCTCGGCGAGGCGGCGGCGTGGCTTGTCGCCGACGCCAACCGCAGCAAGGGCGAATTTGTGCTGTTGGTCGAAGGTGCGCCGCAGGCAGACGCCGCGGACGCCGGAGCGGCGCAGCATGTGCTTGAGATACTGCTGCGTGAATTGCCGCTCAAGTCAGCGGTCAGGGTCGCCGCCGAAATCAGCGCGGGCAAGCGCAACGAACTGTATAAGCTCGCGCTCGAGCTTAAGAAAAAAACCGGTACGGCAGGATAAACAGGGAAACGGAGTACGGCCGCCCCTTTCGCTGGTCGCCTGTTTCCATCTACTATTCAAAATTCAGGGAAGAGCAACCATGAGCCGAGTCACCATAATCCGTCCCGACGACTGGCATCTGCATCTGCGCGATGGCGAGCAAATGCGCGCGGTGCTGCCGGATACCGCCAAGCGCTTTGCGCGCGCGATCGTGATGCCAAACCTCACCCCGCCGGTGACGACTACGGACATGGCATTGAGCTATCGCGCGCGGATCATGTCGGCGCTACCTAGCGGGCTCAAGTTCGAACCGCTGATGACGCTGTATCTCACCGAGCAGATGACGGGTGACGAGATCCAGCACGCCAAACAAAGCGGCGCCGTTCACGCCGTCAAATACTATCCCGCCGGCGCCACCACCCATTCGGACTCCGGCGTAAAGGATCTCGGCAACTGCGAAGCCGCGCTCGCCGCCCTGGAGGAATGCGCGCTGCCGCTGCTGGTGCACGGCGAGGTGACGTTTCCAGGCGTCGATATATTCGACCGCGAAAAGATTTTTATCGATCGCACGCTGATTCCGGTGCTGCGGAAATTTCCGAAGCTGCGCGTGGTGTTCGAGCATATTACGACGCGCGAAGCGGTGCGGTTCGTGACCGCGGCGCCGCCGCGGGTGGCGGCGACTATCACCTCGCACCATCTGCTGCTCAACCGCAATGCGCTTTTTTCCGGCGGCATACGCCCGCACCATTTCTGCATGCCGATATTGAAGCGCGAAGAAGACCGCCAGGCACTAATCCAGGCCGCGGTGAGCGGCAATCCCAAGTTTTTTCTGGGCACCGACAGTGCACCGCACGCGCGCAACGCCAAGGAAGCGGTGTGCGGCTGCGCGGGCATGTACACCGCGCATGCCGGCATCGAACTTTACGCCGAAATCTTCGGCGCCAATAACGCACTCGACAAGCTTCAGGGCTTCGCCAGTGTTTTCGGTCCCAGCTTCTATGGCCTGCCACTCAACGCGGACAGGATTACGCTCGCGAAAGAACTTTGGGACGTGCCGAAAGAGCTGCCGTTTCACCACGACGCGCTGGTGCCGTTTCGCGCAGGCGGAACGATAAGCTGGCGTCTGCTGTAGCGTGCTGACGCCGAGTCATTGAAAAGCCCCGCATTGCACGGGGCTTTCTTATTGCCACGGTAAGTGGCGGTGTTGCAGCGCCGTATTTACGGCGCACGGATGACACTAGACGTGTCGAATAACGTCAGCGGATTTGCCTATTGTTTGCTATATGACCTCCTGTTGCCACCTATGAATATGCACAGTCACGGAAACGCTGGTATGGTCGGCTCGATTCCGCCGGATATCGCTTCAGGGTGGCGTCGCGCCACGCGCTCGCGTATCGCTCCTATTCTGGCGAGCGGTACGTCGACCATCATCAGCACCTGACCGCGCTCGATATTCCCCTGAAACGACGCGAGTCTGGAATTGGGAATTTGCGTTCCGGCCATACTCGACGCCCACGCACCGAATAGCGCGCCGGCCATCGCAGTAATCAATATTGTCACCAACTGGAGCGAGATACCGCTCGGCGGCATCCACACTACGAGCACGCCTCCGACCAGGCCCACGCCGCCGCCAACGATGAGGCCCAGTTCGGCGCCGTGCACGATGTCGGTCTTTTGCAGCACACTTGCCTCCGGCAAATCATCGGGCAGCGTACCGCGCTTGGCGAGGAAATGAATGCGCCGCTCTTCGATGCGCGCAAGCAGCATATCATCGAGCATCTCGCGCGCGGATTGGATGTCGGGCAGCATAAAATACAATCTTTTTCTCATCGTCGCTGTCTCCTTCGCTCGGTCAAAAGCATGATACTTCTCATGTTTGACTGCGAGCGCTCGATTTAGTGCCACCTCCAGGATGCTGCGGCGCGGAAAGCTCAATCAGGACAATGACAAAACGTCCGATGCGCAGCACATGATAAAATCGTCGCGGGAGTTGGCCAGACAGTCGCTGTGGGCGCTAACCGTGCCGATAGAGGAAAGTCCGGGCTCCACAGGGTAGGGTGACGGTTAATGGCCGTCCGCCGCGAGGCGAGCAACAGGGCCACAGAGAATGAACCGCCGATGGCCACCGGAATCTGCGGCTTGCCGCAACTTCCCGCCCGTAATGGGGCAGGGTGGATCAGGTAAGGGTGAAAAGGTGCGGTAAGAGCGCACCGCGTTCGCGGTAACGCGAGCGGCAAGGCAACCTGCACCCGGAGCAACACCAAATAGGCAAGCGATGACGTGACCCACTGAGCTTGCGGGTAGGTGGCTAGAGCGTACGGGCAACCGTGCGTCGAGAGGAATGACTGTCGCGGAAGCGCAAGCTTCCGACAGAACCCGGCTTATCGGCCGACTCCCGCGTTCTCATCGATTACGCGCGCCCATAATAATTTGCGCTGTTCCACGCTGGCGCGCATCGGCAATGGCAGAAAGAAGGACGGATCATGAAGAAATACAGAATCGCATATATACCCGGCGACGGTATCGGCAAAGAAACCGGACCCGAAGGCGTGCGCGTGCTTGAGGCCGCCGCGCGCAAATTCGGCATCGAGTTCAAGTTCGACGAGTTCGACTGGAGCTGCGACTATTACGCCAAGCATGGCCGCATGATGCCCGAGGATGGACTCGCGCAAGTGTGCACGCACGACGCGGTATTTTTCGGCGCGGCAGGCTGGCCCGCGACTGTGCCCGATCACATCTCGCTGTGGGGATTGCTGATTCCGTTCCGCCGTAATTTTCAGCAGTACGTGAATCTGCGCCCGGTACGCTTGATGCCGGGCATCAAATGCCCGCTCGCCGATCGCAAGCCGGGGGATATCGATTTCTGGGTGGTGCGCGAAAACAGCGAAGGCGAGTATTCATCAATCGGCGGGCGTATGTTTGACGGGACCGAGAATGAAATGGCGATGCAGCAGACCACATTCACGCGGCGTGGGACCGATCGCATCATGCGCTTCGCGTTTGAGCTCGCGCGCAAGGGCAGCAAGAAGCACGTGACTTCGGCGACGAAATCCAACGGCATTTCGATCACCATGCCGTACTGGGACGAACGTTTCAAGGCAATGTCGGCGCACTATCCGGACATCAAGACGAGTCAGTATCACATCGATATACTGTCGGCGCATTTCGTCATGCATCCACACTGGTTCGACGTCGTGGTCGGCTCGAATTTGTTCGGCGACATCTTGTCCGATCTCGGACCCGCGTGCACTGGCACGATCGGCATCGCGCCGTCTGCGAACATCAACCCCGAGCGTGAATTTCCGTCGTTGTTCGAGCCGGTACACGGCTCGGCGCCAGACATCTACGGCAAAGGCATCGCAAATCCGATCGGGCAGATTTGGTCGGGCGCGATGATGCTTGAGCACCTCGGCCACGCTGATGCGGCAAAGGCGGTCATCGGCGCGATCGAAACCATTCTGGTCGAAGGCCCGCGCACCCCCGATGCGGGCGGCACGGCGACAACTGCCGATGTCGGCAAAGCGATTGCCGAAGTGATTTAGCGGCGCTGTTCGGCCGCGCGCGAGTCGCTGACATCGACTCGTTTGGTGATTGATAAAATCTGCCGCTACCCGCTCGATCGCCGGGATGCGGTGCTTGTCGTAATCCGGTCGCCCCAAATGGACGATCGTTCCCTCGGCCGCCCGCTGTTGTATTTCTGCAACTCGCCACCTTGATAACTCCTTGATAGTTTTGACGTAATATTAAAGCAATACTTGCGATAAATCTACTATCATATTGTTTACTAACGGTTATAAATTTCCGGATGTCCCTCTGCGTGAATTAGCGATCATAAGTCTTTGTCCTAACTGAAAAAATAGTTTTCCAACGCTTGACCCAAGGGATGGTTTTTCATATAGTGGGTCGTAGTGGGAAAAAGTGGGGAAATAATCCTTTTTCAGGCCTCAAGGGGGGGACGTGTTCCGCGGCGTAGCGCAGTTAAGTCTCGACAGCAAGGGTCGCCTCGCGGTGCCGTCACGTTACCGCGAAGCGTTGCTCGTGCGCTGTGCCGGGCGGCTCGTGATCACCGCCGATTTCGACAAGTGTCTACTCGTTTATCCACTTCCGGATTGGGAGCCGATCCAGCAGAAGCTGATGAGTCTGTCGAGTTTGAATCCGCGTATCCGTGATTTGCAACGCCGCTTGATTGGCTATGCCGAAGACATCGAGATTGATTCCGCGGGGCGAGTACTCGTGTCATCCGCGCTGCGCGATTTTGCCGCGCTGGGCAAACACGTCGTGCTCGTCGGACAGGGCAACAAATTTGAATTGTGGGACAGGGAGAAATGGGAACAGACGCTCGCGCGCGGTGAGGGATTCGGCGACAGCGACCTGCCGCCTGAACTGGAGGGCTTCTCGTTGTGAGCCCGGGCTCACACTCCCCGGTCCTGTTACATGCAGCAGTAACCAGTTTGAAAGTGCGGCCGGACGGCATTTACGTCGATTGCACATTTGGACGCGGCGGGCACAGCCGCGAGATTTTGGCGCGCTTGGGAACGCGTGGGCGCTTGATTGCGATGGATCGTGATCAAGCGGCGTTCGAAGCGCGCGGAGAGATTGATGACGAGCGACTGCAGCTGGTGCACGAGAATTTCGGCGATTTGCGCAAAGTGTTGCGCGCACATCGCATCGCGCAGGTCGACGGTATTTTGCTCGACCTCGGAATGTCGTCGTTACAGCTCGATGATCCGCGGCGCGGCTTCAGTTTTCGTTTCGATGCGCCGCTCGACATGCGGATGGATACGAGCTGCGGCGCGACCGCAGCTGAATGGCTTGCTGGCGCTGACGAGCTGGAACTAAGGGAGATCATCCGCAACTATGGCGAAGAACGGTTTGCTAAGCAGATTGCAGCAGCGGTTGTTGCAGCACGAGCGCGGGGGCCTGTTGCTACCACACGCGAGCTTGCCCGGATCGTGGCCCAGGTCGTCCGCACGCGCGAGCCAGGGCAGAATCCGGCGACGCGTACCTTTCAGGCTCTACGGATTCATGTCAATCAGGAGCTTGAAGAGTTGACCCGCGTATTGCCGCAATGTGTCGCCGCGCTCACACCCGGAGGGCGACTCGTAGCGATCAGCTTTCACTCGCTCGAGGACCGCATCGTCAAGCGTTTCCTGCGTGCACACTCGCAGCCGCCACAACTGCCGAAACGCCTGCCGTTGCGCGCGGCCGAGCTGCCGCAGCCGCAACTGAAGCTGATCGGCAAAATGCAGCGTCCATCTGCAGACGAAATCGCCGCCAACCCGCGCGCGCGCAGCGCCGTGATGCGCGTCGCCGAACGAACGGAAGCGGCCCTATGAGGGCTTGCCTTTTTTCCGACGGGACGAAAGCGGCCTGCGTGCTCTCTGCTCGCGGCAGAGCGCTGGCGAGAGAGGGCTGATTGATGGCGCGGTTGAACCTGATTCTGCTTGCCATCGCGGTTGCCTGCGCACTCTCGGTTGTGACCTCACAGCACACGGCGCGCAAGCTTTATGTGGAACTGCAAAAAGAGCAGGGCCGCGCACGGCAGCTCGAGATCGAGTGGGGTCAGCTGCAACTCGAGCAGAGCACGTGGGCGATGCACGCGCGCATCGAAAAAATCGCGGGCGGCCAGCTCTTGATGCGTACGCCGCCACCGTCGCGCGTGCAAGTGGTGGCGCCGGAGCCAGCACAATGAATTCCGCGGCCGCGCAATTTATGCCGCTTAGACTGCCGGCGTGGCGCGCGCGCGCGGTGCTGCTGTTGTTGTTACTGGCGTTCGGGGTGCTGGCAGGACGCGCCATCTATCTGCAGGGGCTGCACAACAATTTTCTGCAGCAGAAAGGCGAGCTGCGTTACGGCCGCGTGATCGAGCTCCCGGCGACGCGCGGCATCATCACTGACCGCAATCGCGAACCGCTCGCGATCTCGACTCCGGTCGAATCGGTGTGGGCGAGCGCCGCGGATATCGAGATCACATCGGCCCAGACGAAGCGTCTGGCTCAGCTGATCGAACTTGACAGCGCCGAGATCGAAAAACGGCTTGCCGATTCCAAACGCGATTTCGTTTATCTCAAGCGCCATCTGCCGCCGGAGCAGGCGGCGAAGGTCGTTGAACTTAATATCCCCGGTGTGTTTTTGCAGCGTGAGTACCGCCGCTATTATCCGGCGAGCGAATATACCGCGCATTTGATCGGCTTTACCGACATTGACGACCACGGGCAGGAAGGTCTCGAGCTTGCGTTTGACGAGCAGCTCGCCGGCAAGCCGGGCAGCCGGCGCGTGATCAAGGACCGACTCGGCCACATCATCGAAGACGTCGGCAGCATCCGCATGCCGCAGCAGGGACGCGACCTTACGTTGTCGATCGACGCCAAAATCCAGTACCTCGCGTATCGCGAGCTCAAGCATGCCGTCGATGCCAACCGGGCCAAAGCCGGCGCCATTGTCGTGCTCGATGCCAAAACCGGAGAAGTGTTGGCGATGGCAAACCTGCCGTCCTATAACCCCAACAACCGCGGCAAGTTTGAACCGGGGCGTACGCGCAATCGCGCGCTGACCGATCTGTTCGAGCCGGGCTCGACGCTGAAGCCGTTCACCGCTGCAGTGGCGATCGAAACCGGTTTATTCAAGTTTGACAGCATGATCCAGACCGGTACGGGACAACTGTCGATCGGCAGCGCGACGATCCATGATGCCCATCCGTCGGGCGCGCTCACTGTCGCACAGGTGATTCAGAAATCATCCAATGTCGGTGCCGCCAAGATCGCACTTGCGTTGCCTTCGGAAAAAATGTGGAACATGTTCAATCAGGTCGGCTTCGGCACGCCGCCGCGGTCGGGTTTCCCCGGAGAAGGAAGCGGCAAGCTGCGCGCGTATGCGTCATGGCGCCCGATCGAACAGGCGACGATGGCGTACGGCCACGGCATTTCGCTGAGTCTGCTGCAGCTCGCGCGCGCCTACATGGTGTTTGCGAGCGATGGCGAAATCAAAGCGGTGACGCTCATAAAGCGCGACGCTCCGGCCGCAGGCACGCGCGTGATCACGCCCGAGACCGCGCTGCAGGTGCGCAGAATGCTCGAGCTCGTGGTGCAGCCCGGCGGTACCGCGCCGCGCGCGCAGGTGATGGGTTATCGCGTCGCGGGCAAGACCGGCACCGCGCATAAGCTCGAGGGTGCGAATTATGCCGCGACGAAGTACGTGGCATCGTTCATCGGCTTCGCGCCGGCGTCCGATCCGCAGCTGATCGTCGCAGTGATGATCGATGAGCCAGGTGCCGGCCAGTATTACGGCGGCACGGTCGCCGCTCCCGTATTCAGCAATGTGATGGCAGGCGCGTTGCGGCAGCTCAGGGTGAAACCCGATGCACCACTCAACAACGTGGTGCTGCCGCCTCCCAATACACCCGAGATACGCGAGGATGTATGAGTGAAGCGTCCGGAACTTGGCGCTCAGCATGCGGCGGCGCCGGCGCGCGCGGATTGGATCTGCGCGCGATCGATGAACTCGGTATCCGGCGGCTTGCGACCGACAGCCGGCGCGTTACGCGCGGCGATACTTTCGTCGCCTATCCCGGACTTGAGCACGATGGCCGGCGTTACATCGCCGCGGCGATTGCCAACGGCGCGCGCTCGGTGCTGTGGGAAAAACGCGGCTTCCTATGGAAGCGCGCATGGCGCGTGCCTAACCTCGGCATCGTCGATCTGCGCGCGCGCGCCGGCCTGATCGCAAGCCGCATCCAGGGTCATCCGAGCGCACGGCTGTGGATGATTGGCGTCACCGGGACCAACGGAAAGACTTCGTGCAGCCATTGGATTGCGCGCGCGCTCAACGACAATGGCTTGCGGTGTGCCGTGGTCGGCACGCTGGGCTACGGTTTGCTCGGTCCGCGCGTCGGCAAGTTGAGGCCCCTTGCCAATACCACGCCCGACGCGGTGTGGCTGCATGCGCAACTTGCCGCGCTGACGCGCCGGGGTGCGCGCGCAGTAAGCATGGAAGTGTCGTCAATCGGACTCGACCAGGACCGCATCGCAGGCGTGCAGTTCGACGTCGCGCTATTCACCAATTTAACCCGCGATCATCTCGATTATCACCGCACGATGCGCCGCTACGAAACGGCAAAGATGCGGCTGTTCGAGTGCGAGTCGCTCAAATACGCAGTCATCAATCTCGACGACGATTTCGGCGCGAGACTTGCAAAACGCATAAAACGCAGCGGATTAAATGTGATCGGCTACGGCTTCGGACCGCGTGCCGCGCATGGCGCGCGCGTACACGGCAGCAATCTCGTCTCCGATGCGCGTGGCGTGCGCTTCGATATCGTGAGCCCGTGGGGCAAGGCGCACGTGGCAAGTCCGCTGCTTGGACGCTTCAATGCGTCCAATCTGCTCGGAACTCTGGCGGTGCTGCTGGCGAGCGGTATGGGCCTGCGCCAGGCGATCGCCGCGCTAACGCATCTCGCACCGGTGCCGGGCCGCATGCAAACCGTCGGCGGCGGCACGCGGCCGGTGGTGGTCATCGATTATGCGCATACACCCGATGCACTTGAGCAGGTGCTGCTGACGCTGCGCGAGCTGGTCAAAGGTTTTGAATTTCGGGTTCCGCGTTCCGGATTAAAACCGAAAAAAGAAGGCGCTCACGCGCAACCGCCAAGCAAGGCCCCGCAATTGATCTGTGTCTTCGGCTGCGGCGGCGGCCGCGATCGCGGCAAGCGGCCGCTGATGGGTCGCGTCGCGTCGCGGCTTGCGGACCGTGTCGTGCTTACCAATGACAACCCGCGTCACGAAGCCCCGCTCGCAATCACCGACGATATTCTCGCCGGCTGCGACGGCGGCTGCGAGATCGAGCCTGACCGCCGGCGCGCGATCAAGCGCGCCATTCACGCAGCGCGGCGCGGCGACGTCGTGCTAATCGCCGGCAAGGGTCATGAAACTTACCAGGAAGTGAAGGGCGTGCGGCGTCCATTCAGCGATATCGATGTTGCGCGCGCCGCGCTTAGGCGGAGGGCGGCATGAGCCCCCGAGCAGGGGCCCCGTTTTACGGGGGTGCGAGCCTGGCGAATGTCGCGGGACGCCGACAGCTGGGCTTGTGCGTTGCGGTGCGGGTAGCGGAGGCGGCGAAGTGCTGCGCATATCGCAGGCCGCGCGCGTGCTCAAAACGCAATTTATTGGCGACGACGTGGAGTTCGCCGCGGTCAACACCGACAGCCGTACTATTCATCGCGGGGATCTTTTTATCGCCCTGAAAGGCGAACGCTTCGACGGAAACTTATTTGTCGCCGAGGCTGCGGCCGCCGGTGCTGCTGCGGCGCTGGTCGACGCTGCAGGAGCGAGGACCGCCGATCGACCCACGCGCGCACCGATACCGCTGCTGGTTGTCGCCGACACTCTCAAAGCGCTCGGCGAGCTCGCCCGCTATTGGCGTCGTCAGTTCGATGTGCCTCTCGTTGCCTTGACCGGAAGCAATGGCAAAACGACCGTCAAGGAAATGCTCGCAGCCATCCTGC
>DASYSI010000440.1:0-2607 GCA_036003485.1 Burkholderiales bacterium
TGGGTTACGCCGATTCCGACGGCAGCGTCGTCTTCTACCGCGCCCCGCTGCGCGCGCATACCGCCGCAACCGAATTCGACGCAGAAAAGCTGGCCGCGCTGCCGCGCGTCGATATCGCAACCGCGTACTCGGGCGCCGACGGCGTCGCGATCGAGGCATTTGCCCGCGCAGGTTGCGCCGGCCTGGTCGGCGCAGGGTCCGGAAGCGGCAGCGCGCCGCAGGCATTTGTCGATGCGCTCGAGGCAGTGCAGAAGCGTGGCGTTGTGGTCGTGATTGCGAGCCAGGCGTTCAACGGCCGCGTCATGGCCAGGCGCATGTTCACCCAGCACGGACTGGTCGTCGCCGACAATCTTCCGCCAAAGAAAGCCCGCATCCTGCTGATGCTCGCGCTCGCAGTCAGCCGCGAGCCCGCGCAGGTCCAGCGTATGATGCTGGCGTATTAGGCGCCGGAATGGTCAAGCTTGCGAGTCCTTAGTACGGCGCCTTGATGCCTGCGCGTTTAATCACTAGTGACCACTTCGCAATTTCCCTGACCATGGTTTTCCTGAGATCTTCGGGACTGCCGAGGACGATCTGCGAGCCATCCGCTTCGATCCGCTGCTTGATATCGGGCGATTGCACGCTTTCGGCAATCGCATGATTCAGGCGCTTCACGATGTCATCCGGTATTCCCGCCGGCGCCATGACCGCATATAAGGTCTGGACCTCGAATCCCGGCAATCCTGATTCGGCTATCGTCGGCACTTGCGGCAGCAGGGGCGAACGCTTAAGCGTTGTGATTCCCAACGGCCGCAATTGACCGGCTTTGACCGGCGGTATCGCCGGTACGATATTGCTGAACATCAAATCTGTTTCTCCCATGATAACGGACAGCGTTCCGGGTGCTGCGCCTTTGTACGGAACGTGCGTCATCGAAATACCCGCCTCGATCTGGAACAGCTCGCCTGACAGATGGTTGGTATCGCCCGGGCCCGAAGATGCGAAGTTGAGCTTACCGGGACGCGTTTTGGCGAGCGCTATCAGCTCCTTTACCGAGCGCGCAGGAACTGAAGGATGCACGACCAGCACGTACGAGCCGCTTGCAATCGGACTGATCGGCGACAGATCTTTCAGCGGGTCGTAGGACAGTTTCGGAAAAAGTGCGGCTGGCGTAATGATGACCGTGGTGGTTCCCATCAACAAGGTATATCCATCGGGCGCCGCCCGCGCCACGTATTCCGTGCCAGTCCGTCCCGCGGCGCCGGCGCGGTTATCGACGATCACCTGCTGTCCCAACGCGGCGGTAAGTTTTTGGGCGATCAGGCGTCCGATGATATCGGTGCCACCGCCCGGCGGAAACGGAACGATGAATCGTATCAGCTTCGATGGATAGGTTTGCGCAACCACCGGCAACACGAAGAATGAAGTCAGCGCGACCATCGCGATTGCGATTCGATGCAAAATGCCCTGCCATAACCCGGACGGCCGCACCCCGTCTCCGCCCCAAATACGACCCCCTCGCCGAGAGCCGGTGCGCCCACCCGGTGGAAACGGAACGATGAATCGTATCAGCTTCGATGGATACGTTTGCGCAACCACCGGCAACGCGAAGAATGAAGTCAGCGCGACCATCGCGATTGCGATTCGCTGCAAAATGCCCTGCCATAACCCGGACGGCCGCGCCCCGTCTCCGCCCCAAATACAACCCCCTCGCCGAGAGCCGATGCGCCCACCCGGCGAAAACGGAACGATGAAGCGTATCAGCTTCGATGGATAGGTTTGTGCAACTGCCGGCAACGCGGCGACTGAAGTTAGCGCGACTATGATGCTCGCTTTGAAAAGGTGATTCATCGACTCTTTCAGGTTGGACCAGTTAGCAGCGTTCGCGTGTAGTATTCGTTCTTCGCCAGTCTCACACGGAGCCAGATCATGATGGGCATTCTCGATCCCACCATCACAAGACCGGAACAACATTTTACCTATTCCCCGCGTCCGCAGACGCTTAAGCGGCTGCGCATCGGGCTGATCGAAAATACCAAGAAGAACGCCGAGGCCATGCTGTGCAAGGTGGCCGAAAAACTCGCAGCAGCCCATGGTATGAAACTGCAGGTACTCGTGCATAAGCCGCAGCGGGCGCCGCTCCTCGACTCGCAGATCGCGGAGCTCGAAGGACGAACCGATTTCGTCATCGCCGGCGTCGGCGATTGAGGCGCATGCTCGTCGGGCAGTTTGCTCGACGCCATCATGCTCGAAAAAGCAGGCATACCCGCCGTTCCGATCATCACTGACGTATTCGAGGCCACGGCGAAGGAGATGGCACGGCTCTGGGGCGTACCGGGCTTCAGGTTCGTGATGATGCCTCATCCGCTCGCCAATCTAACACCGCCGGGCATCGAGCAATGCGCCGATGCGATGCTGGAGAAAGTGCTGCAACTGCTGCAGGACGGTCAGCCCGGCTGAATCGTTGTCGCAAGGAAAATCAATTGGCAATCGATACGCGGCCACTGGAGCCCGAGGGCGAGGCGTGCATTCCGATCAATGCGTCGGAACAAATCGAGTTCTGTTACGCGCGCGGCTGGACTGACGGCTTGCCCGCCGTTCCGGCCACGCGCACGCTCGTCGATGACA
>DASYSI010000441.1:0-4259 GCA_036003485.1 Burkholderiales bacterium
AATGACTCTACGAAGAGAGAAAGGCTTACACATGGAAATTTTTGGAAGGCGAAAGTTCGGCCGTATCCTGTTGGGATCCGCGCTCGCGATTTTGTCGGCCATCGTCGGTGCAGGGCCGGCCGCGGCAGTGGAGGTCGGCGAGCCGGCGCCCGGCTTTACGATGCCGAGCACGATGGGAGGCGATATTTCGCTAAGCGATTTTAGAGGCAAGAAATGGGTCCTCCTCGAATTCTACGGCGCTGATTTCGCGCCGACGTGACAGGCGAACCTGTTGGCCAGGAAGGCTGACTATAAGCGCTTCGAGGCTCTCAACATCCAGAACCTCGCCGCCAGCGCGAACCTGACGTTCTCGCAGCAGACTTTTGCCGAATCACTAAAGCTGCCGTTTCCCGTGCTCAGCGATTTTCCCGATAGGAAGGTTATGCGGAGCTATGGGGTCCTCAATGAAAAAACGATGACAGCGAACCGATCATTTTTTCTGATTGATCCGCAGGGAATCCTGCGCAAGAAATGGATCATTGAGAACGGACCGACGACGGTGGTTTACAGCTCTACCCTCTTGAACGATATCGAGCAAATTATCGGAAAGCGCTGACGATGACGCCGGGCCGTCGAGCAGCAAAGAGGGGCGGGTGGAGGATCTGGTGCCCCGGCCTGGGACGTCTGCTCGCGATGGGATTCCTCGTCACTGCCGTCTGCGGTCCCGCGAACGCCGACGAGCAGGCGGTGGCGGCGCTCCTCAAGCCTCTGGACCTCGTTGGCTATCGCGCCGGCACAAAGCCTCCTGACTTTGGCGGCCTCACCTCCGATGCCCGGCAGCTCTCGATGACGGAGCTGCGCGGGAAGGTTGTGATCGTAAACTTCTGGGCGAGCTGGTGTCACGAGTGCCGCCCTGAGATGCCCGCGCTGCAGCAGCTCCATCGCGAGTTCGCGTCGCGCGGACTCGCCGTTATCGGGATCAACGCGCGCGAGGAAACCGCGGTGATCCGGCACTATGCCAAGGAGCTTGGCCTGACCTTCCCGCTTATCCTCGATCCGGACGGCAAGATAAACACGCTGTACGGAGTGGTCGGTCTGCCGGCGACCTTTGTGATCGGTCGGGACGGACGCGCGGTCGCATTCGGCATCGGTTCCCGCGAGTGGGCGGGTGCACCGGCGCGGGCGCTTATCGAAGCGCTGCTGGCCGAGCCGGCTCGGCGCGCGGGCGCGCTATGACAATGACAACACGGTTCAACCTGATCGTCCTCGGCATCCTCCTCATGGCTGTCGGATCGAGCGGGCATGCAATCGCAGCGCAGCCGCATCGAATGGTAAAGATCGGCGCTCTGACCGAAGCCTGGGGACCGAACCCGGCCATTGTCGGACTCCGCGACGGTCTCAAGGAGCTTGGATACCGCGAGGACCAGGATTTCGTGATCGGGGTGCGTTTCACGCAAGGTAATCCCGCGGAGCTTCCTGCGGCCGCCCGCGAGCTGGTCAAACTTGGGGTGGACCTCATTGTCGCGAGCGGTGGCGGCAATGCTACGAAGGCCGCACAGGCGGCGACTCATCGGATCCCGATCGTCTTCGGAGAAAGCGACCCGGTGGGACGCGGGCTGGTGAAGAGCTTCGCGCAACCCGGTGGCAATATTACGGGGATCGCCGATCTTGAAACTGAGCTCGCGCCGAAGAAATTGGAAATCTTCCGCGAGCTTGTTCCTGGCCTGAAACGGGTTCTCCTGGTCTACGATGCGACGAATGCTGCGGCGATCGAGAGATTGGAAGTCTACCGCGACGCGACTCGGCGGCTCGGCCTTACACTCGTGGAAAAACCGGTACGCAGCGAAGAGGAGGCCCGTGCGACGGTTAGCGGGATCCGCAAGGGCGAGGCAGACGGGATCGTTTCGCCCCGGGTCCTTTCATTGAACATCTCTGGCCTTATCCTGGAAATCGCTCCCAAGCGCTTGATCCCGACGTTGTTCGACGAAGCGTTCTTTGTAGAGCAGGGCGCATTGTCCAGCTATTCCGCGAACACTTTTGAGCTGGGCCGCCAGGCCGCGCGTCTGGTAGACAAAATCCTCAAAGGCGCAAAGCCCGCCGATCTGCCAGTCGAGCAGCCGACGAGGTTCGAGCTCGTGATCAACATGAAGGCCGCGAAAGCACTCGGTATCAAGATTCCCAACTCCATTCTGCTGCGTGCCACCAAGGTCATCCAATGAACGCTAAAGACGGACACATGCGTGCCGCTTTAGCGCGCCGCGTTTGAGCGGACGAAGAAGCCCGCCGCTCAACGCGACGCGTTGCTGCCAGCATCACGAATTAAGCCGCCCCTGCATCCGATCGCGCTGATCGACACGGAAAATGCGAAAGTCATGGGAACCGCGAATTGAGCGGCTGTGAGTCCGCTCGAATTCGCGGAGATAAACCGGTTTCGCGCGCAGCGCAAATCCGGATTTATCAAATCTTGAACGCTTCCATCGTCTCCGGCACGAACAGCTCTTCGGGCTTGAGCCGGCGCTTGGACAGTCCCTGCTCGTGGTGGTAGCGCAGGAACGTGTCGAGCGTGTGCCGATTGGGCGCGTAGCCGTACGGCCACCAGTCGTCGCCCATGTCGCGGCGCAGCTCTTCGATCTCGGCAATCATCCACGGCAGCATGTTGCGCAGCGCCGCGGTCTCATAGAGCTCGTGATAACAGATGCGCTGCGCCTCGACGAACGCCTTGTAGAGCGACATTGCGATCCAGCGGTTCTGTTCATACAGCTCGCGCCGGATCGCGATGACATGCATGATCGGGAAAATCCGGGTCTTGCGGTAATACGCACGCTCGATCTCGACGTAGTTTTCGAACAGGCGCTTTACTTTGTCGGGCTGGGTGTGCAGCGTCGAAGGCATGCGCGGGCTGTGGATGACGTCGATTTCGCCCGCGGCGAGCATCTGCGACAGGGTTTTGCCCGGGCCGATGGCATGCAGCTTGAATGGAAGCTCGAGCCGTTGTTTCTCGTCACGTCCCGGCTCTTCCTGGCCGCCGGTCCAGTATTCGCACGCGTCGATTTTGACGCCGTACTCGTCCTGCAGGATGCCGCGGCTCCACACCGGTGCGGTCAACTGGAATTCCGGTGAAGCGCAGCGCTTCCCGATGATGTCCTTCGGTTCGCGGATGCCGCTTTGCGTCGATATGAATATGCACGAATGGCGAAACGAGCGCGATGGGAAGATCGGAATCGCGACGAAAGGATGCGGTTCGCGAAACAGCGATACGCTATAAGACGACAGCGAGAGCTCGGCGACGTCGAACTCCTGATTACGCAGCATGCGGAAGAAAGTCTCTTCCACCTGCAGATCGAGGAAATTGATGTCGATGCCCTCGGGCTGCACGCGCCCATCGGCGAGCGCGCGCACGCGATCATAGTTCCAGCACGATAACGTCAAGCGCAGCTTGGACATTCGGTTCCCGAAATGAAATGCTGGAGCTTCGTTGCCGGCGGGTTATCCGTTTCAGACCGTGATCGGATCAGTGTCGAGCGGCGCAAACAAACCGTGCCGTGCATGATCCTTGAAGTGCTGGTCGCGCGCGAGCTCGATTGCGCACGAGCGTACGCGCTGTTCCGCCGGATCGAGAGCAGGGATGCGCTTGCCGGCGCGGGCCGCCTCGGCCGCCTGCAACAGCATCCGGCGCGCCATGATGATGCCGCGGTCGGTGGGGCACAGGTTCTCACGCGTGCGGTCCTGGATCGGACCCATGGATTCCTGCAGTGAAGCGTCTTGCATCGCGATGCCCTCGACACCGGAAAAATGCACGCCCGTTTCCTGCGCGGCGCGATCGATCAGATAATCGTTATGCTTATTCTGCCGCGGAATGAACGTGCCGGGCACGTATTGCACATGTATGCCCTTGCCATCCTTCATCGCGGTAAGCTCGGCATCCGTCAGCGCGCGCTTTGGGTGATAGTTGATGCTCCACGACCAGGTGTTCTCATCGTCGCTCGGCACCCACACGTGCGCGCCGAGCGGATGTCCCGCGCGCGGCGGGATGATGGTATGGGTGGGCATGATCCATGGCGTAATGCGCCAGTAATAGCGGTCATTTTCTGCGTTCCTGCGCGCGCCGATTAAAAGTCCGCCTTCGAACTCGACCACATCGAACTGTGGCATTCTGTCCTGATCGTTGTACTCATTGCCTTTGCTGCCGACGAACAATGGATCGCTCTTCAGCGCTCCGGAGTGCAGGAAACTCACGTGCGAGGAGTCGATGCCGCCTTCGAGCGCCTGCAGGTAATTGC
>DASYSI010000442.1:0-4181 GCA_036003485.1 Burkholderiales bacterium
GTCCATATACCAACGGTGACCGGCGCGCATACACCCGCAGCATTTACACCACCACTAAAATTACCCTCAGTATTCTTCAGATGGGTATAACCTGCGCGCAATCGATGCGGTCCAGCGATCGCCCAGTCACCATAGACTGCCCACGCTTTCCCCTTGAACGTTGTGCCGGGACCTGTGTCATATTGCGAATCGGTATAGATCCCGCTCAGTTTGAACACACCTGCAAATGTGTAGGCGATGGCCGCATTCCACGCACGGTCGTCACCGCCGGCATAATTAGCTTGCGCAGCAGGATTGAAATTAGTATGACGTTCGTAGCCCGCGCCAACGATAAATGGACCATTGGTGTAAGTGCCGCCGATACCCCACAAACGCGGCTTTTTAGCCGTGGTGGCATTAACCTGCGCGGTGGCTTCGTTCGGCGTCGAGAACGCAACACTTCCCTGGAACCCCGCAAAGTTCGGACTCGCATAGGTAAATGTGTTGGTCTGACGGCGCGAGAAGCTCGTGACGTTCGCACCCGGAACGCCGGTGGGGCCGTTACCGACGTCTGAACCGGCGCCATTCCACAACAGAGCCCCCATACCATATGCGCCCGAGGTCGAGAACGGACGGAAGTTCGCCATCGCGGTCTTCATCGGCAAATCCCAGATACCGGCAAACGCGTTACCAAAATTGCCTTTCATGCCGATTGCGCTGTTGCGGCCGCACCACCCGCCGAGTGTGACACCGGTCACGTCCAACGTGCTTTCGCACTGGAACCACGCCGACAAACCGCCGCCCAACTGCTCTTCGCCTTTGAACCCAAGGTTAGCGTCATGCGAGTTGAACATGTCGTTGTTCACACGGCCCTGGCCGTAATCGACAAGGTTGTAATTGACAAGAACGGTCCCGTACACCTGGACAGTACTCGATTGCGCGAGCGCCGCTGCCGGCGCCAAAAAGGCACTCGCTACGGCTACGCTAAGTAGCTTACGTTTCATAGGTGCGACTCCTAATTGAATTATGTTTCTCACCACGATCAAGACATGCGCCTTTTCGACCGCGACTTTTCCTAAAATCTACCCAAGTGCAATGTTTCTTCGATAATGTTTGCACTGAGGGCAGTTTCAAGAAGCAGCAAAGTCGGGTCAATTCGCGTACACGCGTACGTATAAATACCTGCAACGTTGATTTTAAACGGCTATTTTCGTTTATCTGCGATGCGCACCTGCCTCACACATGAATGCGTGTTGTATATGCGCAACATCTCGAATGAATCGATTTCCGCGCCGCGTTCGCGTTGCACTTTTTGTCGTAGTGAGTACCGAAACCGATTGGGCTGCGGTTCTCCGCTGCCGGCTTATACTCACGCCATCTCTGCCGAGATGAAACACGTATGGAATCGCTGACCCGCAACTACGCGGTATCACTGCCACCGTTAACCAAGGCTCGCGCATTCGCCATCGCGGCAGCCTTCGTCGTCTGCTACTTGCTGCTGGCCTGGATCGCACGTCACTATTTAATACGTCCGTTTGCGATCACAGCGTGGAATCCCAACGCTGGATTCTCACTGGCGCTGCTGCTCGTGTTCGGTCTGCGCTTCTGGCCCGCGATCTTCGTCGCGTCGTGCCTGGCTAGTTTGCTCGCGCGCGGAATTCCGGCGCCGCCATTTTTTCAACTGTTGGGACCCGTTGCAATTGCTGCCGGCTATGTCGGAATGGCGGCGCTGTTGCGTGGACCGCTGGGTTTTCGAATCGAGTTTAACCGCTTGCGCGACGTGTCGATGTTAGTCGCAGTGGCCGCTATCGGAACGCTTCTGATTGCGATTGCATTTGTTTCAGTGTTTCGAATCAACGATGCGATGTCGGCGCCCGTATTCGGACGCTTGGTATTGCGATTCTGGATTGGTCATTTGATCGGGATCGTGATCAATACGCCGCTACTACTGCTGCTGCTGGCTGACCGACAACGCATTACCCGTGCATTGCGGCAGCAATCAAAGTACGAGTTAGTGACGCAATTATGCGCGGTGATATTAACTCTATGGGTAATCTTCGGCCCGCGCTGGCTCGACTCATACAAGTTGTTCTACCTGTTGTTCCTGCCGTTGATCTGGATCGTCATGCGTCATGCAATCGTCGGCGCAATACTCGGCACCGCGGTTATCCAGGTCGGATTGATCATTGCCATCGTATACGCCGACTATCAGGGCAGCACTTCGGTCACGGAGTTTCAATTCATGATGCTCGCGCTCGCGGTCACGGGTTTGTTCCTGGGCATTGTCGTAACCGAAAGCCGCACGACGCGCGGCGCGCTCAACGAAAGCGAATCGCGGCTGAGCGCCATCGTTTCCACCGCACGGGACAGCATAATCACCGTGAATCGTAGTGGCGTCATCGTTGCCGCCAATCCCGCGGCATCGCGCACTTTCGGGTATGCCGAAGGCGGGCTCGTCGGCACATCGGTGCATGAGGTATTGCCCGATTTCGAGCGTTGCGCGCGCCTCGATGAAGTGAGCGAAGCGCAGGGAATTCGAAGTGACGGCTCGCGTTTCCCCGTGGAGCTTTCAGTTGGTGTCACCGGCGAGGGACCTGAGCTGCGAATCGCGATCACGCGCGACATTACGCGCCGCAAGACAATCGAGCGGGAGCTTGCCGAGAAGCAGGCCGAGCTCGGCCGTTCGCTGCGGCTTGCCGCAGCAGGCGAGATGGCGGCTGCGCTCGCGCACGAGCTGCATCAACCGCTGTCGGCAATCCGTAATTACGCGCGTGCGTCGCAAATGCAGCAGCGCACTGAGGGCAGCGACGGCCTTCCGCACAAGATCGAGCACGAAGCTAAGCGCGCAGGGGAGGTGGTGAAGAGGCTGCGCGATTTTTTCCGCGACGGCACCTCGCGCCTCGAACGCATCAGCGTTGCTGAGTTGATCGAAGGCGCACTGGAGCCGATGCGCGAGCGCGCGCTCAAGCAGCACATCGAACTGGAGACTGACGTCGCGTGCGGGGAAACGCAGCTTCTGATCGACCGCATTCAAGCCGAGACGGTAATTCACAATCTCGTCGGCAATGCGATGGAGGCGATTACGGGCGCGCGCAGTACGGTGCGCCGCATTCAAGTCGCGGCCCGCATGCCGGATACCGAATGGGTCCGGTTATCGATACTGGACTCGGGACCGGGCGTCAGTCCGGACATCGCGAATCGCCTGTTCGAGCCGTTCGCTACGACTAAGGCAACCGGGACTGGCTTGGGACTCGCGATGAGCCGATCTATAATCGAATCTCAGGGCGGGGAATTGTGGGCCGAACCCGATCCCACCGGTGGCACTGTTTTCTGCTTTACTCTCCCATCTGCGATTTGAAGGACCGTCATTGATGACCGCTACTGATCAAAGCATATTTATCGTCGAGGACGACGCATCCGTACGCGATTCGCTCGGCGTTTTGCTCGGACTGCACGGCTATCGCACGCAGTCGTTCGTATGCGCAGAAGACTTCTTGCGGGTTTATCAAGCGTCATGGGCCGGCTGCCTGCTGCTCGACGTCCGAATGCCGGGCATGAACGGCCTCGAGCTGCAGACGGCGCTGCGTGAGAAGCGCGTGGTATTGCCCGTCATTATCATCACTGCGCACGGGGACGTGCCGACCGTCAGAGCGTCGTTGAAAGCCGGAGCCGTCGACTTCCTCGAGAAACCGGTGGATCCCGACGCATTGCTGACCGCGGTGCGCGCCGCGCTCGATACCGACGCGGCGCGGCGGCGGCAAGCGCGCGGAGCGGAGCTCGCCGAACAGCAATTGAGCACCCTGACAGCGCGTGAACGGCAGGTGCTGGAGCTGGTCGCCAAAGGCAACCATAATCGCGAAATCGCATCAGCCCTCGGCATCAGCCCGCGCACGGTCGAAGTGCATCGGGCGCGCGTGATGGAAAAACTGCACGCGCAAAGCGTCTCCGAGCTCGTGCATATCGTGCTTAACGCGTCGCAGCCGACAAGTGATGGATTATCCGCAGCGCGCGAATAGTCGCTGCTTCATCGAGTTCGGCCGATTCACCGAACATCTCCCGCACACGCCGTTTTATTTCTGATCAGGCCGAAACTTGGTTTCGGGTTTGAGACCTTTGCGGCGCAGCTTCTCGCTGATTCGGCCGTTCTCGAGATACCGCCCTTCCACCGCCCGCTTTGCAGCTTCATCCCATTGCGGCAGCCA
>DASYSI010000443.1:0-10124 GCA_036003485.1 Burkholderiales bacterium
GGCGCACATTGGACACCATGTCGATTGCTCGCAAGTGAAATGAAGCGGGGAAAGAAACAAACGGACGGCGCGCGGCCGTCCGTAAAAGCGGTTCAGCTACGCGGTCAGCGCTGCGCGCGCTTGTCCCGCCGCGATGCATTCATCCACGACTTGACCGCTCACCGTCTCGTGCTCAAGCAGCTCCGCCGTCAGGCGTTCGAGCCCGGCACGGTTGGCGAGCAGCAGCGCATCGCACTCGCGTTCGATTTCCTTGAGGATCGCGCGCGCCTCGATGACGGCTTCGGGATAACTGCCCATTTGCCGTTCCCGATCCGGAAGCCCTGCGTAGCTGAATGGTCCGATGTCCTTGCTGAAACCGAACTCCGTCACCATGCGGTAGGCCATGTTCGAAACGTGTTCGAGATCGTTCGACGCGCCGGTCGAGATCGTTCTCAGCACCAGCGCTTCGGCGGCCCGGCCGCCAAGCAGCATCGTCATGCGCGCCCTCACCTGAGGCTCGCTTTGCAGCGTGAGATCGCGTTCGGTGGTTACGAGCGTCACGCCGAGCGCGCCGCCGCGCTTGAGTATGCTGACCTTTTCGACGATGCCGACCTTAAGCAATTTCGCAATGATGGCGTGACCGGATTCGTGCACCGCGATGCGCTCGCGCTCCTCCGTGTTGAGCGCGGACTGTCCGGCTTCGGTCGGCCCGCCCATGAGCTGCTGCTCGAGCGCGCGGTGTAAATGCATTTGCGTGACTGCCGCGGCATCTTCTTTTGCTGCCAGCAGCGCCGAGGCATTCACGACGTGCGCGATCGACGCGGGCGACAGGCCGGTCGAGAGCCGCGCGAGCTGGCGCAAATCAAGCGTACCGGCGGTGCGCAGATCGCGCGCGTATAGCGCGAACAGCGTTTCGCGCTCGTCCACGCTCGGCAGGCCGAGATGGCAGATGCGGTCGAAACGGCCGGCGCGGATCAGCGCCGGATCGAGATTTTTTACGTTGTTGGTGGCGCCGAGCACCACGATCCCCGTGCTCGGCGTGAAGCCGTCGAGCTCGACCAACACGGTATTGATGATGCGGTTATTCTCGGTTTCACCAGCCGCGTTGCCGCCGCTGCGCCTGCCCAGCCCATCGATCTCGTCGATGAAGACGATGCACGGCGCCTGTTTACGCGCCAGCGCGAACAGCTTTCTGACCCGGCGCACGCCGACGCCGAGGAACATGTCGGTGAAGTCTGCGCCCGAGAGTGCTATGAATGGCACGCCCGCCTCGCCGGCCACTGCGCGCGCGAGCAGCGTCTTGCCCGCGCCGTAATGGCCTTCCAGCACTGCGCCCTTGGGCGGCTTGCCGCCGAGCTCGGAGAATTTGCGAGGATTTTTCAGATACGCAACGATGTCCTGCAGCGCATCCTTGGCTTCCGCGACGCCGACCACGTCATCGAAACGCGTTTGCGGTTTGTCGGCCGTCTTGAACATGCCGCCGGACCCGCGTGCCGGGCTCATCTGGTACAGCATGTACAGCAGCAGCAGCGGACCAAGCAGCGACAGGTACGTCGGATCGAACTGCTGCGCGACAACCGTCAGCGGCGCCGCGGGCGGTCGCACGGTGCCCAGCGCAAACACAGTCGGCGTTTGGGTCGCGAGCTTTTCTTTCAATAGATCTGTCACGAGAGGACGTTGGCTGTCGATGCGCACGTAATAACGGCCACCATCAGCGAGCTGAACCAGCGCGTATTCCGCGGAGAGGCCGATGCGCGCAGCGGCGCCGGCTTTAACGTCGCGCGCGAGCGCCGTAAGATCGCGCTCGGTCACGAAAAAAAGCGCCGACTCACGTTCCATTGCCGCCGAGCCCGCATCTCTGCCGCGTTCAGGCGCGTTGATCGTAAACCAGACCAGCGCGATCGAAGACGCAAACAGTAGCACCGCGCATAAGCCTTTCAGTTGTTTTTTGTATTTGAGCAAAGATCTGATCATGAACTCTCTCGTAATTGGGTTAATCGACTAGCCACAGCGGAATTTCAATTTGTTGCAACGCATAATCCTACAACAAATGTCGGCGTCCATCCTACATAGTAGAACGTCAGTCGAGGAGGAAGTTTGCCCGTGTTGCAAAAAAATCGAAAAATTTGTCCTACAGGAATTCCCCTAGTTTAACGCACCTGCAGCAACGGTCGAATGCCTTAACCTGCACTGCAGGCAGAGGTTTTTGTGCTCGCGCGGGCAATGTTCGTCTGAAATGTATAATTCGCGCCCAAGCCGTCACCGGCAATGGATATTTAAAGGAGCGCGGGATGAACGCGTCATACCGAGACCGAGCCAGGAGCCCATCGCGCCGCGCCATACCCGGCGTGGCGCTTTCGCTTGCCGTGGTAATCGGGACTGCGTGCTACGGCAATTACGCATCTGCGGCGGACTGGAGACCCGACAAGCCGATCGAGCTCATCGTGGGCACCGGCCCGGGAAGCGGCGTCGACAATACTGCGCGCACGCTGCAGGCGATCATGCAAACCTACAAGCTGATCGAGGTCCCGCTCTCGATCACCAATAAGCCAGGTGGCAGTTACGGCGTCGCATTGAATTATCTGGGCCAGTTCCCGGGCGACGCCCACCGCATCTTCATTCAAACGTCGACGCCGCTGAGCGCGCTGCTCACCGGACAGCTGAACATCAAGTACTTTGAGTTCACGCCGATCGCCAACCTGATCAGCGAGCCGATCGCTTTCATGGTGCGCGCCGAATCTCCGCTCACGAGCGGCCGCGACCTGGCCCAGCGCCTCAAGACCGACCCCGCGTCGGTGAGCATCGCGCTGGCCGCGGCACGGGGTAACGCGTTTCATATCGCGAGCGCGTTGCTGGCAAAGTCAACAGGCGCAGACATCAGAAAACTCAAAATCGTTGTCTTCAGTTCCTCGGCCGATGCCATGGCCGCGCTGCTCGGCGGCCATGTCGATGTGCTTGCGGCAACGCCGGGCGCTTTCCTGCCGCTGCTCGAAGCACGCAAGATCAGAATCGCAGGCGTGGCGTCGCGCCAACGCCTGAGTGGACTGCTCGCCGCCGTTGCCACTTTCAAAGAGCAGGGTCTTGACGTCGTATTCGACGTGCCGCGCAGTATCATGGGTGCCAAAGGACTGTCTGCGGACCAGATCCGGTATTGGGACGGCGTGTTTGCGCGGCTGGTCAAGACGCCGGGCTGGAAAGATGCGGTCGAGAAAAACCAGTGGGACGAGGATTACATGAACAGCGCCGAGCTCGGCAAAAACCTCAAAGCCCAGTACGAGATACTGAAGGAAGTGCTGACCGAGCTCGGCATGGTGACGCACTGAGATCACTGAAACGCCTTAAAGAAACCTCTGACTAATCGTCATGCCCGCGCAGGCGGGCATCCAGACATATTCGAATTCCCTGGGTTCCCGCCTACACGGGAACGACGAAAGTGGGATTATTCAGACCTTCCTTAACCCATCACGATCTGCGAGGAGATAGCATCATGTCAAACCCGCCTAACGACGGCTACTACGAAGCGTACTGGCCGCGCGGCGCACGCCAGCAGCGAACCCGGCCGCTCGCGCCGCGGCTGAAATCGCTCGAAGGCAAAACCGTGGCGCAACTGTGGGATTTTCTTTTCAAGGGCGACCAGGTGTTCGCACTGCTCGAGGAAGGACTGAAAAAGAATTTCCCGGGCGTCAGATTCGTGAGCTGGCGCGAATTTGGCAGCACCCATGGCGGCGAGGAGAAGGATGCGCTCGCCGCGCTGCCACAACGGTTCAAGGAACTTGGCGTCGACGCCGTCATCTCCGGGATGGCATGTTGAGGCAGCTGCACGCCCGCCGTGTTGCGGGCGAGTGCAGTGTGCGAAGCGGCCGGCTATCCGACCTCGTCGCTGACATGCGAGGGTTTCCTGCGCCAGGCCGCGGCGACCTCGATCGGACTGGGCATGGCCAACATACCGGTTGCGCTGGTGCCGGGGCACATCGGCAACAAGAGCGCGGAGCAGTTGCGGCGTGACATCCTCGAAGTCACGACGCGCGCCGTCATCGACAATCTCACCGTCACGCCCGCGACCAAAGGGGACACGTCGGAGCCCGGCGCGCGCGACATCGTCGTCACAGGCGGTTTCAAAGAAGTCAATCGCTATTTCTACGAGCACGAATACTCCGACGGGCTGCCGATTGTGCCGCCGACGCGTGATGACATCGAAGCGTTCCTGCGCTTTACCAACCGCGGCGCCGACGAGGTGCTCGGCGTGCTGTTACCCGACAAACGTGCCGCCACCGTCTGGAGCATCGCGGTCAACGGCGTGATGGCCGGCTGCAAGCCCGAATACATGCCCATACTTGTCGCGTTGATCGAGGCGATGTGCGATCCCGAATACGGCGTCGAGCACAGCGGCAACACGCCGGGCGCCGACACGCTCATCATCCTTAACGGTCCCATTATCAAAGAGCTCGGATTCAACTATACGCAGGGTGCTTTGCGCGACGGCATCATGGCGAATACGGCAATCGGCCGCTTCTGGCGGCTTTATCTGCGCAACGTCGCCGGATTTCTGCCGCATAAGACCGACAAGGCCACTTTCGGCAACACGTGGCGCGTGGTGCTCGCAGAGAACGAGGATGTGCTGAAAGAAATCGGCTGGGAGCCGAACAGCGTCGAGATGGGCTTTGCCGCGGGCGACAACACGGTAACGATCGCGCGCTACACCGGCGGCGGCGCGCTGTCATCGGTGTCGGGCAGCACGCCCGAGCAGATGCTGCCTTACCTCGCCGATTCAGTGCTGCGGTTCAACAACTGGCAGATCACATTTACCACCAGTCACGGCAACGGCATGCTGCGCCCGCTCGTCGTCGTGAGCCCCATCATTGCAGAGACGATTGCGCGCGCCGGCTGGTCGAAAGCCCAAGTCAAGCGCTACCTCTACGAACACGCGCGGCTGCCGGCGTGGGAATTCGAGCGCCAACTTCGCGACTGGAATATCCGCGGTGTGTGGGACTTGAAAGACGATGTGACGGCGGGCCGCATCCCCAAGGTATTTTACGAATCCGACGATCCCAACCGGCTCGTTCCCATCGTATGGGAACCCGAAGATTACATGATCGCAGTCAGCGGCGACCCGCTGCGCAACAACGCTTACGTGTTCGCGCACAACGGCTTCCTCGGCTATCCGGTCGGCAAGAAAATCGAGTTGCCGAAAAACTGGAACAAGTTGTTAGCGAACGCGAACGTGTAATTTTTCCACCTCGCATCTTTTCCCTAGAAGCGGTCTCAAAAACATTCCCTCGCCCCGTGTTAACGGGGAGAGGGCCGGGGTGAGGGGCGGCCAGTTCGCCGGCGTACATCGTTGCCCCCTCACCCTAACCCGGCCCCCTCGCCCACTATGCGGGCTCTCCCCCGAAAAGGTGGAGAGGGGATTATGAGATGAGCTCCACTCTGGCGAACTTGCGCCGATTTTAGTAAATGCCGAGCGCGAGGCCAGCGGCAAGCGCCGCACCCGCTTCTTCGCAGCGGTGCAGATCATCGGCGCCGAGCATTTTAGGCGCGAGGATCGCTTCAGGCGTCTGCGCGTGAGTGCAGACGATCAATGGCTCGGCGACTGGCTTCAGGCGCCAACCCAGTGCGATGCGTGCGATCTGCCGCGCGGCGTTCTGTCCGTCACTGCCCGCGCAGATCAGCGCTGCATAGGGACGGCCGGCAATCCTGTCGAGCGCCGCGTAATACGTGCGGTCGAAGAAATCCTTCATCGCGCCCGACATCGCGGCGAGATTTTCGGGCGTCGAGAACATATAGCCATCGGCGCGCAACACATCGTCGGCGCCCGCCTCGCCAGCGCGTAAGAGTCTCGTTATCACCTCTGGTTCGTTGGCAGCTCCATGCGCCGCGGCGTGCGCCATTTGCCGCGCGCCGCCCGTCATCGAGTGAAAAATGATCAGCAGTTCCTTCATCTGCGCTATCTAGCGTGCGTGCTACCGTGCGCCCCGAAAGCGAGTCTTGCGGCTGCGATCCCGCGCCCTACCTTTAGCTTCACACCTCACTCCCGTTGCGCTCCGAGTCGTATTGTGCCCATCTTTTTCACGCTTCTGACGGTTGCCCGGCTTTTGCGCAAAGTAAGGGGCCGACTCTGGAATGCGTAATGGTGGTCCGCTCGCGGACGCCCAGCCTCGCCGAAAATCGTTAGGGATCAAGACTCAATTCGTGTATCCTCTGCGTCCCCTGACAGGCTGAGGCTATCAACGCGAATGTTTTCGCGTCAAAAGAACGAATGAGCGAATTAAAGAAACTACCGGCAGAAAAATCAACCTTAGAGGCAGAAAACTGTGTTTTGTCGATTGCTCGTGCGAGAGGCTATAGCGATGGCGCGGGCTGTCGCGCGCGCGGCGACATGCCTTCGACATACGCCCGAGTGGGAATCGACGATTATTGCGTAGGCTTTCGCGCCGGATACTTCGTGCGCGAAGGTCCGGATTTAACGCGCTCTGCCCAACTTGACGTGACGCTCACGCAGAGGGAACTCCGCACGGCTAACTCGAAAGTTTGATCGCCGGCGGCGTGACAATCCCCCCGCGGCCGCCCAGTACTCCCGGTGCACCAATCGCACGAAATCCTTGCGGCGCCCTCGCAGTGCGTGAGACGATATCAAGTCGAGGCAGGAGACCCAGGTGAAAGAAAACGAGCTAGCCGAAATCGAAAGTCGACTTCTAGAATATTTGATGCGCGCGCGACGGGATATTCTCAAGTTGACCTCGGACATGCGCAGTCAAAGCGGATTCACGGCGCCGGTAAAGGCAACAGCGGCGTCCTCTCCGCTTTATGATTCCGCAACCGCATTATTGAACGGCGACGCGTACGGGGTTCAGTTCGCGTCCGCAAAAGCGCGCGCGAAACGGACAAAGAAAAGGTTTGCGGTGCTGTCAGTTTATCTGACGTTTTCCAAAGACAAGCCAAACCCTGTCGAATATAACGCGGTGCTCAGAGTGGCGGCGGAGCGGCTCGAAAAGTGTGTGCGAACGACCGACACCGTGGCGCGTGTCGATGACGAGGAATTCGCGGTGCTGCTCGAGGATCTGTCCAAGGATGGCCAGGCGCATCTGGTTATGCAAAAAGTGCAGCAGGCGCTGAGCGAGCCCTTCAGTTTCGGCGGACGGAATATCCAGTTCGATGCAAGCGTCAGTATCCAGGTGTATCCCAAGCCCGAGAGAACCGAAGAGGTTCCGCCAGTCGCTCCCTGATTTTTTTCGATCGGTGTCGCGTCAGCCGCGCGCGCGAAAGCGTATGATCTGACGCCTTTCGCGCTTGGTTGGCCGGCCTTTGCGTTCCCGCATCACGCTTCCCTGTGCGCGCCGCTCCGCAATTTGCGCCGCGCGTCGCGCGCGACTGTCTTCGCTTTCTTCATAGAACGCAAGCGCCGTTGCGGCTGGACCGCGCCGTGCGCAAATCTCCCGGATCGTGATCTGCCATTCGTACTCGCCGCTACGAATTGCAAGCGCATCGCCGACCCTGACCTCTTTTGCCGGCTTTACGCGTTCGCCATGCACCCTGACTTTGCCCGCAACGACCGCAGCCTGCGCAAGCGCCCGTGTCTTATAGAATCGTGCGGCCCACAGCCATTTGTCGATGCGCACGCGACTGGATCCGCATCGGTCAGCGGTAAAGCGGCAGCGCGGCGATGCGGCGTTCAATTTCAGCCATCATGCGCTTATAGGCTGGAGCATCGATGCCTCCGAAACGGCGCTTAAACTCGGCTTCCGGCATGAACTCGGGCAAGTCGCTGACCACCGGCATGATATCGGATTCGCGCACTCCGTCGCTCATCTGGCGTTGCAATTTCAAAGCCGATTGGCGCGTGCCGGCGGCGAGCTCGCCAAAGCGTGTTCCGGCGCGATCGGCGGCGATGTCGTTGAAGCTGAACCCGCTGCCGCCGTGCGAGTCCTCGATTTCCTTGTACAAACCGATGGCATCGGAAAGCGGCGTGCCCGCGTTGGCCGCAATTGCCGCAGATATCGTGAAGTGCTGCGGAAAGTCATCGCGTCCGGCGAGCTGGACCTTGCGCCGCGGCGGCCGTGGCCAATCGTTCGCGGCGGGCACAATCGCCGCGAGCCCCTGACCGTTGGCGTAGAAGGTCAGAACTACGATCGCAGCACGATTCTCCGCCACTGGATCGCCGCTTGCGGACCGTTGCGCTGCGAGGTTGAACAGCGGCGCCATCAGCTCGGCGAGCGAAATGGCCGATGCGCCGGTGGACTGCCGCGTGAGTTCGGTCAGGCGATCCTGATACGCCTTTAACCGTTCCTGCTCTTCACGCGGCACGACCACGGCCTTGATGCGATCGGCCAGATCGGCCTGCCAATCATAGGTCACCGTAAGCCTGCCGTCGGCAACGCTCACTTTCCGGATGGTATCGCTGGCAATGCGGTAATCATCGCGCGCGTTAAGCCGCCGCAGGGTCCGTTCGAGCAGCCAGTCGGCAAGCCGTCGAGGCACCGGAAGGCGTCCGATCTTTAGATAGTCGAATCGGGGCAGCGCGGCAGTTTCGTGCAACAAGGCGGTGACGTTGAGAAAGCGCCGGAACGGATTGCGCGGCAATTCAAAGCTGGCTGAAATCGCGGCGGTGCCGGGCCGCAGTGTTATGCGCGTGCTCGCTTTGGCGTAGCGGCTGGCGAGATAGTTCAGCACGAGGTCGAGATCTTCCTGCGACAGCGACAGAGTGCGCAGCACGCCCGGTTTCATCGTGCGCGGATCGTTTTTCTCGACAATGCGTTTGGCGCGCTCGATCTGCGCCGGTGTAAACTCCACCGTGCGGCTGATGAGCGGCTGGTTCTCGAGAGCCAGATGCAGTGCGCCGGCGATCGCGAGCGCCAATGCAATCAGGCAGAACAATAACGTGTATCCCAGGTATCGCATCGGTCGTGTTCTCGTGCGCCGCGGCGGCGGACATACCGCTATAGTATTATGATCGGAATTGAATGCAATGGATGCTAACGCCGTTTCCCACGGTATTCAGCTTGCGGTAGCGCCCGTTTTCATGCTCACTGCGGTGGCGAGCCTGATCGGCGCACTCGCAGCGCGGCTTTCCCGCATTATCGATCGCGCGCGTGACCTCGAAGAACGGATCAATGCGGGGACGATCAAAAACCATGACGCAGCTTACTCGGAGCTCGCCCGCCTCAAGCTCCGCGGCACCGTGGTGAATTGGTCGGTCGCGCTGCTGACACTTTCAGCGACGCTGATAGGCGCGACGGTGATGGCGCTTTTCCTCGGTGAAACGTCGGCGCCGCATTCAGAGCGGCTGGTTCCATGGAGCTTTCTGGGCGGCGTGATGTGCTTCGTGTTAGCGCTGCTGTGCTTTTTGACCGAGACGTTGCTCGCGTCGCACACGTTGAAATTTAAGCGCCGGCCGCAGTAACCCTACTCAACGTGTATGCCCGACGATTTGACAACGCGGCTCCATTTGTCAATTTCACTCTGGATGAAGGCTGTGAACTGTTCGGGCGTCGAACCCACGGGTTCAGCGCCATCGGCCGCGAGTTTCTCGCGCGTTTCCGGGCTCTGAAGGATATTTGCAATCTCGCTGTAGAGCTTGTTGATTACGTCGCGCGGCGTGTTGGCGGGCGCTGCTATTCCGTACCAGCCGACGACTTCGTAACCCGCAACGCCGGCCTCGGCAATCGTCGGGACCTCACGCAGACTCGAGACGCGTTTCGAACTGGTAACCCCAAGCGCGCGCAACCGGCCCGTCTTGATATGTGGCAGGGGCGGCAGCAGCGTGGACATCAACACCTGCACCTGACCTGCCATCGTATCGATCATCCCCGGGTTGGTGCCTTTGTATGGAACGTGTCCCATTTTTACGCCGGCCATGGTCAGGAAGAGCTCCATCGACAGGTGCGGCCCGGTGCCGACTCCGGATGACGCGTAGACGAGCTGCCCGGGCCGCGACCGGGCGAGCGCGATCAGTTCCTTGATAGTGCGCGCCGGCAGCGCCGGATGCGTGACGATGATATTGGGCATCGCCGCAACCTGCGAAATCGGCGCGAAGTCGCGCACCGGGTCATAAGGCACTTTCTTATAGAGCACTGTGTTAAGCGCGAGCGGGGTCGCGGTCATGACCAGCGTGTAACCATCAGGCGCTGCCTTCGCGGCAAGCTCGATAC
>DASYSI010000444.1:0-12049 GCA_036003485.1 Burkholderiales bacterium
AACGCGTGATGTTCGGCGCGGTTGCGAATCCTCACGTCGAGCAATTGACCGATATCGGCATGCGCGAGGCCTTCGTACTCGTCGTGCTCGCGCTCGCCGTGCTTGGTATCGGACTTTATCCAGCGCCGCTCGGTGAAGTGCTCCACGCATCGGTGAACGAGATCCTGCGGCTGGCGGCGCCAGGCCGCAAACTGCTGATCGGAATGTAGTCATGGAATACATCACTCCTCTGGCACCTGCCTACGCCGAGATTTTCCTGCTGTGCATGATCTGTGTGATCCTGCTGCTCGATCTGTTTTTGGCCGACGCCAGGCGCGGCATCACCTATGGATTGACGCTGTTGACCCTGCTCGGCTGTTTCGTAATCACCGGATTCAGCGATCCCGGCACCGAGCAGTACACGTTTAGCGGCATGTTCGTCGGCGATCTGATGGCGAACGTGCTCAAGCTGGGCATTTATATCGTGGTATCGATCGTGCTCGTCTATGCCCAGTCATATATCCGCGCACGCGACATGTTCCGCGGAGAATTTTTCGCGCTATCGTTGTTTGCGATGCTCGGCATGATGGTAATGGTATCTGCCAATCACCTGCTGACGTTGTATCTGGGGCTGGAGCTGCTGAGTCTGTCGCTCTACGCGATGATCGCGCTGCAGCGCGACTCTGCGGTCGCGACCGAAGCGGCGATGAAGTATTTCGTGCTCGGCGCGATCGCTTCCGGCATGCTGCTCTATGGCATGTCGATGCTCTACGGCGCGACCGGAACGCTCGAGTTGACGCGTATGGCGGAAGTGATCGACAGCGGAACGTCCAACAGCGCCATTCTGGTGTTCGCGCTCGTGTTTATTGTCGCCGGGCTCGGATTCAAGCTCGGTGCGGTGCCGTTCCATATGTGGGTGCCCGACGTCTACCACGGCGCACCCACCGCGGTGACATTGCTCATCGGTTCGGCGCCCAAGCTTGCCGCATTCGCTTTCATCATGCGAATTCTGGTATCCGGCCTCGGCGCCGATTACCTGGTCGAGCAATGGCAGTGGATGCTGATCATCATGGCAGTGCTGTCGCTCGCGATCGGCAATGTCGTGGCGATCGCGCAAACCAATTTGAAGCGCATGCTCGCGTATTCGACCATTTCGCACATGGGTTTCCTGTTGCTCGGAATATTAAGCGGCAATCCCGAGGGCTATGCTTCGGCGATGTTTTATGTCGCAGTTTACGTGCTGATGAACCTGGGGACCTTCGGCATGATCCTCTTGTTGTCGCGGGCCGGATTCGAGGCCGATAATCTCGATGACTTCAAGGGGCTCAACCAGCGCAGCCCGTGGTATGCGGCGGTGATGCTGATGCTGATGTTTTCGATGGCGGGCGCGCCGCCGATGGTCGGTTTTTATGCGAAGCTGTCGGTGCTTTCGGCAGTGATCGATGCCGGCTATTTATGGTTGGCGGTCGTTGCCGTCCTGTTTTCGCTGATTGGCGCATTTTATTACCTGCGCATCGTCAAGCTCATGTATTTCGATAATCCGGTCGATCGCTCTCCGATTACGCCACGTACCGGCATGAGCTGGGTACTGAGCCTGAACGGCATTGCAATGCTGATACTTGGCATTCTGCCGGGCGGATTGATGACGCTGTGCGAAAACTCGATCGCACGCTCGCTGATGTTGCAGCAGTAGTTTTGCCGTCATGCACGACAAGAACCATTCCGATTTCACCGAAACCCAGCTCACCACCAAGCTCGTCTATGACGGCCGGCTGCTCAAGGTGCATGAAGATAGCGTACGGCTTCCGGACGGCAAGACCGCGCGCCGCGAGTACGTGCAGCATCCCGGCGCGGCTATCATCATCCCGATGCTTGACGATGAGACGGTACTATTGGAGCGCCAGTATCGCTACCCGTTAAAGCGGCATTTCTATGAATTTCCGGCGGGCAAAATCGATGCGGGCGAAGATCCGCTGGAAACCGCGCGCAGAGAGCTCAAGGAAGAATGCGGCTACCAGGCGAGCGACTGGCAGCACCTGACCACGTTGCATCCGTGCATCGGGTATTCGGACGAGCGCATCGAGCTGTATCTGGCGCGCGGCTTGGAGCACGTAGGCGGCGCGCTCGACGACGGCGAATTTCTCGAGCTCGTTCCGCTGTCCATGCGTGAAGCCCTGGCGTGGACCCAGACAGGACGAATTACCGATGTAAAAACGATTACAGGGATATTGTGGGTAAAAGCTTTTGCCTAGCCTGCTGGAACGATTTATTCCCCGAGGCCACTGTCATGCCGCCCCGTGGCTGGCGGAAAGCGCGTATCCCTGCCCGCCATCAAGCGGCATCGGATGCTTGAACAGAAAACCCTGCCCGTATTGCGCACCCATCTTTTGCAGCAGTTTTAGCGCCTCGGGGGTTTCGACCCACTCGGCGACGACCTGTTTGTTCATGCCCCTGGCAACATCGTTGAGCGCTTTTACGAACACCTGATTGCTCGCGTCGACCGCCAAATCCCGAATGAAACTGCCATCGATTTTGATGTAATCGACTTCGAATCGCTTCAGATAATAGAACGAGCTGAAGCCGGCGCCGAAATCGTCGAGCGCGAAGCGGCAGCCCATGTTCTTGAGCTTGCGGATGAAGCTCAACGTAACGTCGATTTCGGACATTGCTGCTGTTTCCGTGATCTCGAATACAAGCTGGCTCGGGTCGGCCTTGCTGATCGACAGCATGTTGATGAAGCGTGTTATCCAGTTCTGGTCCGAAATGCTGACGCGCGACAAGTTGACGAAATAGCGCACCTTCTTGCCCATTAGATTGTTCTGGTGCATATGCAGCAGCAGCTTTTCAACCACCTTCATGTCGAGTTCCTGGATCAATCCCAGTGATTCTGCAACTTCGATAAAGTTGCCAGGCATGATGATCTTGCCATCGTCGTCACGAATACGCAGCAGTATTTCGTGATGCATCGGCTTCTGATCAGTGAGCCGTACCACTGGTTGAGAAAAAAGCACCAGGCGGTCGTCGTCGATCGCATCGCGTAATTTTTTGGCCCAATGCACGCGCTTGTGCGTGCTGCGCATGTTGTTGGAACCCTGGTCGAAAATCACGTAGCGGTTGCGGCCGTGCTCTTTTGCCTGGTACATCGCAATATCGACATTTGACAGCAGACCGGCGATATCGGAGCCGTGGAATGGGTAGAGCGCAATGCCGATCGAAGCCGACAGATTGGATATTCCCTTGTCGCCGCCGGCCTGGAAGCGGTAGTGCTGCACTGTCTCGAGCGCGCGTTCGGCGACCCTCACTGCATCCTGCCGCAGCGAGCACGGCAGATGAATCGAGAACTCGTCGCCACCGAGGCGAAACAACTCGCCGCTGAAATCCAGCATCATGCCGCGCAGCGCGCTGCCTACGCCTTTGATCATCTGGTCGCCCGTGTGATGCCCGAAGTTGTCGTTCACGTATTTGAAGTGATCGATGTCGAGAAACAGCAGCGCACCCGGTTTTGCGGAGGCGAGACTTTCCTCGATTCGCTTCTGCAGCGCGATTCGATTGGGCAAGTCGGTCAGCGTGTCGTGCATCGCCAGATGCTCGATTCGTTTGCTTGCGTTGTGCTGCTCGGTGATATCACGCGCGGTGCCGCGGATCCCCATGATTTCACGGTTGTCATCGAGCAGGACGCGGGCGTTGATCCCGATCCAGCGGTCTTCCCCCCGCCCGGTAACGACGTGGGTTACGAAATTTTTGACCTCGCCATTGCGCTTCAACAGCGCCAGGAAACGGCGGTTCGCAATATGCGCGTTGCCGGCTTCGAAATCGAAAAAGCAGCGTCCACTCAGATCGCGCGGCGGCAGGTCGAAAATGTCGCGTGCTGCGTTGTTGAGATAAGTAAAGCGTCCCTGCGAGTCGGTGGTCCAGACCAGATCGTGTGAGGTTTCCACCAGATCGCGATACCGGTGCTCGCTCTCGAGCAGCAGTTGGATGATGCGTTGCTTTTCGGCGAGTGATTTCTTGATCGATGCCAGTTCCTGGGACGTCTTGCCGGGACTGATTGATTGAGCCGCGAGGCGGTCGATCACCTCCTTTGCATAGCGGCGGTGCCCTCTCATCGAACGCTGTGCCTTGAGAACGCCTTCCCGATCCCAGCGCCGCAGCTTCTGGATCGGGATGCCGAGCTTTTCAGACACTTCCTGAATCGAATAAAGCAGGCTTTCATCGGCCACGATGGCTCTCCCCGAGCGTTTTATGATGACATCGTTGCGATTCATACTAAGCCTTTTTCAATAGTCGTTCAATGCTGACGCCGGCCCTAACTCTTAGTGCACCTGCTGCGATTCGCCCAAGCCGTTCTGACGCGAAACGAGCCGCTGCATCAGCTTCAGGTCGCGCAGATTGAGGCGCAGTGCGCTGTCGACCCAGATTTCGACGACGTCGAGCAATTCGCTAAACTCAAGCTTGTGCACACGCCGGCGCGTGCGGGCGAGTCCTACCAAGCCGTTCTGGCTGCGTTTGCGTTTGTTGATGAGCGCTGCGACCCCGGCTTCGCCCTGTCCGTCTTCGACCACCGCGTCGATCACGCCTTTTTCGAACATCTGCTGCGCGCTGAAGATCTGACCGCTGCCAATCAGATCTTCGGTGGCGCGCTGGCCAATGCGGCGGTCGAGGAACGAGTAGGCGCCCATGCCCGGGAACAGATTGAACAGAATCTCCGGAAAGCCGAAGCGCGCGCTTTTCTCGGCCACGATCAGGTCGCTCGAGAGTGCGGCTTCAAAACCGCCGCCGAGCGCATCGCCCTGTACCAGAGAGATCGTCGACACGGGCAGATTGAAAGCGGTGTAGTTGGCATAGAGCACTTCGATGCAGGCGCGGCCGTAGCGCAACAGCTCGGCGCGATCCTGTTCGCCGATCAGTTTTTTGAAAAGATCGAGGTCGCCGCCGAGATTGAACATACCCGGTTTGTCGGAAGCGAGCACGACGTATTCGAGCGGGTGCTGTTTGCCATCGCATTCGATCTGCGCGTTACTGCCGGCAAGAAAATCATGGTACGCATTGATGTCCGTCAGCAGCTGGGCGTTAAAGCTCGGCCGCGGAGCGGGATTCCAGCGCGAGTACATCGCGCGCTGATCCTGCAGATAGTAGGCGCGCAGTTGATCGGAGAACTTCATCTCGACGCCGCCCGTAGTGGGCTCTGCGCGCGGCACTTCAGGAGCGTCGAGAAGTTCCGAAGCAGGATTACGCAGAACCTCTTGAGAAACGTCGGATAAGTTCATGTGGCTCTCCCTCGTAGCAGTAAAAAAATATGCTTCTCCCAGTAGCCATTCTTCACTTACTTGCACCAAAGCAATATCAGGGAATTCCTGATGACAGCAGCATTGGTGGACCGGCGGTAGCGCGGCGGTCTGCGGCTGCTTATTTTTTGCGCAGTTCACCCATTTGCATAAAAAAGGGTCGAAAATTGATTAAAGGAGAAAAGTGTAGTGATGGCAAATCTATCAATTTGGTAGATTTAACTTTTTTCCCTTTAGAAACAGTGATAACTCGGCTTACGATTCTTGGCCTTCACGAAAATATTGTTTCGCCAGCTCGCGCCAAACCACATTAGGGAATTCCTGATGACATCATCATAGATAACCCGGAAAGACCGCTCGATGCTGTGTTTTTGTGCAGCGCAACGTATTAATATGCATTAGAATCCGTGTGATGCGACTCATTCTTCAACTAATTCTTCGACTAGCATTCCGGTTGCGGGTGGTTGGCGACTTGACGTCATTAATTGCCGGCAAAGCGCTCGTGGTCGCCAATCACGACTCGCTTCTCGACGGCGCGTTGCTTGGGTTGTTCCTGCCATCACGCGCGTGGGTCGTGGTTGCGCGCGACGATATGGCGTCAGGACTTAATCGCTTTCTGATGCGGTTCGTGCATTACCGCGTGCTCGATCTTTCAGAGCCGGCGACGGTAAAACGCATGGTGCGTCTGCTCGATGGAGGCGGCCTGCTGGTGATGTTCCCGCAGGGACGCGTTACTGCCACCGCTTCCGGCATGAAGCTCTATGATTCGGTTGCGACGATTGCCACGCGTTCCGGCGCGCCTATTGTGCCGGTGACACTCGACGGGTTGCTCTATTCGAAATACAGCCGCACGCCCGGAGATTTCCCGCGTCGGTGGCTGCCACGGGTGACGATCCGCGTGTTCGGCGCCGCACGGCTGCCAGAATTTGGTGCCATCTCAACGCGTCTGAAGCGGCGCAAAGCCGCGGATGCGCTCAGCGCAATCATGCAGCGCGCGGCGTTTGATACCCGCCGCCGTGAGACGCTGTTCGAGGCATTTGTGCGAGCTGTCGAGACATTCAGCCGCGGCCACCGCATTGTCGAGGACATACGCGGCAAGGTTGAAACTTACGGCGACCTCCTGAAAACGACGCTCGCGCTGGCACGCGTCGGCGCGCGTACCACTGCCAGTGGCGAAATCGTCGGCATTATGATGCCGAACCTAAGCACGACAGCCTGCCTCGTTCTGGGCCTCGGAGCGGCAGGACGCGTGCCGGCGTTGTTGAATTACACGGCCGGCCCGGAAGCGTTGCGCAGCGCATGCGTCGCCGCCGGAATCCAGACCGTTATCACGTCGCGTAAGTTTATTGAAGCCGCGCGGTTGTACCCAGCGCTCGATGCGCTGTGCAATCAGCGTATCGTATTCGTCGAGGATTTGCGCCAGCAGTTCGGCGTGCTTGACAAGCTATGGCTGCTGACATGGGGATTGTGGCGGCCGCGCAGCGTACTGAAGGCATTCGATCCCGCGTCGACGGCGGTGGTATTGTTTACCTCGGGATCGGAAGCGCGGCCGAAAGGCGTTGCGTTGAGTCACGATGCGCTGCTTGCCAATATCGCCCAGATGCGCGCAGTGATCGATTTTTCGCCGGCAGATCGTTTTCTCAACGCGCTGCCGATGTTCCATTCCTACGGCCTTACGGCCTGCACGCTCATGCCGCTGCTTTGCGGTATCGGTCTTTACATTTATACGACGCCGTTGCGTTACCGCGTAATCCCTGAGATTGCGTACATGCGCGACTGCACATTTTTATTCGGCACCAGCACTTTCCTTGCGCACTATGGGCGCGAAGCACATCCGTACGATTTCTATCGCGTGCGCTGTGTAATTTCGGGCGCTGAAAAGCTCAATCCCGAGGTCACTGAACTATGGCTCCAGAAGTTCGGTCTGCGCATATTCGAGGGCTACGGCGCGACCGAATGCGCGCCTGTGCTTGCGCTCAACACACCGCTCGCCTACAAGGCTCAGACGGTCGGATGGCTGTTGCCCGCTATCGAGCATCTACTGGTGCCGGTCGACGGCATAGCGCGCGGCGGAAGGCTGCATGTGCGCGGTCCTAATATAATGCTCGGCTATTACCTGTACGAGCAGCCCGGCGTATTGCAGCCGACGCAATCGGAGGCGGGCGCCGGATGGTATGACACCGGGGATGTCGTGGGCATCGACGCGGATGGTTACATAACCGTGCTCGGGCGCGTCAAACGCTTTGTAAAAATTGCCGGTGAGATGGTTGCGCTCGAAATGATCGAGCGCGTCGCACAACATGCATCGCCCCAGTGCCTGCATGCGGCGATGGTTGAGATTATCGCCGGCAGCGGAGAGAGCACGGTGCTGTTTTCCACCGACCCGAACTTATCGCGCGCCACTTTGCAGCGCTCAGCCAGGCTGCTTGGCAGCCAGGAGCTCGCGGTTGCGCGCCGCATCGTTCACGTCGCCGAGCTGCCGCTGCTCGGCAGCGGCAAAGCTGATTACGTTACGCTCAAAACCCTGGTTGAAACAACGCGACCCAGGCTGGTCAGCAAGGACCCTGGCCGAGGCCCATAGTCGATGCGACGCGCTTTGCGTCCGTCGCATGCCGTGACTCGATCGAAACACTTCAGCGGGTTGATGTTTCGTGCGCGCTTGGCTACAGTGAGCATGCAGTTGCGCTTAGACGTTCACGACGCACCCATTCCAGGCATACATGGAGGTTGTCATGAAAAAGACGAAAAGCAGTGTTTACAGAATCACCGAACTGGTAGGAACGAGCACCGAGTCGTGGGAAGACGCCGCTAAAAACGCGGTGCAGACCGCTTCGCGCAGCCTGCGCGAGCTGCGCATTGCGGAAGTTACCAAGCTCGACATGGCAATCGACAACGGCAAAGTGGTGGCTTACCGTGCACGCGTGAGCCTATCGTTCAAATACGAAAAATAACGCCGTTGCAGCGGGCGCCGCCCGGTATCCGTGCGCCGACCAAGTTCAGCCTGCTAACGCCGATAGCTGATGCGGTAGATCGCCCCGGCTTGATCGTCTGAGACGAGCAGCGCGCCATCGTGCATCACCAGGACGTCGGCGGGTCGTCCCCACGCCGCTTGTCCCTGCAGCCACCCCTCTGCGAACACCTCGTGTTTTGCGGGCTGATTACCTGAGAGTAAAACTCGAACGATGCGGTAGCCGATCTTCTGGCTGCGGTTCCACGAGCCGTGCTCGGCGATGAAAATGTTGTTGCGATATTCGTCCGGGAACAGGGTGCCAGTGTAGAAGCGCATGCCGAGCGCTGCAACGTGCGCGCCGAGTTTGACCGCGGGCGGTGTAAATTCCGCGCATTGGCGCTGCGCGCCGAATTGAGGATCGGGGGTGTCCCCTTGGTGACAGTACGGATAGCCGAAATGCATGCCGGCTTTGGGCGCATGATTCAATTCATCGGCCGGCAAGTCGTCGCCGAGCATATCGCGGCCGTTGTCGGTGAACCACAATTCCTTTGTTGCCGGGTGCCAGTCAAAGCCGACCGAGTTGCGCACACCCCGCGCAAATACCTCTGGTGCGCTGCTCGCAGCACCCGGGTCGACGCGGATGCGCATGATGTTGGCGTAGCGGTTGGAATCGGGATCGCAGATATTGCACGGCGCGCCGACCGGCACATACAACATGCCGTCGGGACCGAATGCAATGAATTTCCAGCCATGGTGCGTGTCAGCGGGAAATGCTGCGCTCACGATGACCGGACGCGGCGGTGTCGCAAGATTGGCTTCGATGCGGTCGTAACGCAGGATGCGCGATACGTCTGACACATAAAGCGCGCCGCCGCGGAACGCAACGCCGACCGGCATATTGAGCCCGGATGCAATGGTAAGCGTCTCGACTGCTTTGTTGTCGCGGATTTTGATGGCGTAAACCTTGCCGGCGCGCATGCTGCCCACAAAAAGCGTGCCTTGGTCTCCCAGCGCCATCGCGCGCGCATCCGGCACATTGTCGGCGAACACGCTGATCGAAAACCCCGGCGGCAGCTTGATTTTGTCGAGGGGCAGCTTCTGTGCGCTGACGGTGGCAGTGAATGCAAGCAGAGCCAGAAGCGCGCAATGCCTTAGCCATTTAATTGTTTGAGCAGTCATGCATAAAGCTTTAAATGGTGCGACGTCCAATTGTATGGACGTGAAAAATCTGTGCCGCTCACGGTGCGGTCGAGCATTATTGCTGACCATGGTAGCGGTGACGTGTGGTCAGCTTTGATGACCTCACTGAAGTTGCAATCTGCGACAAACTCAACCGACTGTCGGCTAGATTGCAACCATACTGATTGTCCGACTTCTACTTTTAATGGCGACGCGTTGAGCGCGTCGCCTATCTCGATTTTCGCAGTGATCAGCCGAGTCTGTTCGGGATATAAATCCGCTGTTTCTCGCGTTGCACCAACAGTGCAACGCTGCCTTTCGGCTGGTCGATCAAACGGCGGAGCTGGTCGACGGTCTTCACTTCCTGATTGTTGACTGCGAGGATCACGTCGCCCGGTTCGATGCCGGCAGTGGCTGCGGGTCCGGCGACGTTCTCGACTACGAGACCGCCGCTGGTTCCGAGCTGTTTCTGCTCGTCGCCAGTCAGCGGGCGCACCGCGAGACCAGTTTTGCCCGAACGCTCAACGTCGCCCGTAACGGCAGCGGCGGCCGTTTTTTCTGCGGCTGTTTCAGCGAGCTTTGCGTTGATGTCGCGGGTGGCACCCTTGCGCCATACTTTGAGCTTGACGCTTTGACCTGGCCTGACATCGCCGATTGCGCGCACGAGATCGGCGGGCTCATCGACTGCATGGTCGTTGACGGCTAAGATCACATCACCGGTAGCAATCCCTGCCTTGGCGGCCGGGCTGTCGGTTTCGACGCCGTTGACCAATGCACCGTGCGCTTCTTTCATGCCGAAAGAATCGGCGAGTTCCTTGTTGATCGATTGCACCGCGACGCCGAGGCGGCCGCGGCTCACCTTGCCGAATTTTTGCAGGTCGTCCTTGACCTTCATCGCAACTTCGATCGGAATCGCAAACGACACGCCCATGTAACCGCCGGTGCGGCTGTAGATCTGCGAGTTGATGCCGATGACCTCGCCATTCACGTTCAGCAGCGGTCCGCCCGAATTGCCAGGGTTGACCGCGACGTCGGTCTGCAGGAATGGCACGTAGCTTTCATCCGGAAGCGCGCGCGCTTTGGCGCTGATAATGCCGGCGGTCACCGAATTCTCAAAACCGAAAGGCGAGCCGATCGCAGCTACCCATTCACCGACCCTGGCTTGCGACGAATTGCCGATTCTGACGGTCGGTAATTTGCTGCCTTCGATCTTGATCAGTGCAACGTCGGTACGGCGATCGGCGCCGATTACCTTTGCCTTGTATTCGCGCTTGTCGGTCAACCTGACCGTCACCTCTCCCGCGTCAGCGACAACGTGCGCGTTGGTGAGAACATACCCATCGGGGCTGATGATGAACCCGGATCCGACGCCCTGCTGCGGCACGTCTCGAGGCGGTGTTGGCATCTGGAAGCGGCGGAAAAATTCGTAAAATGGATCGTTGGGATCCAAGCCGGGCACACCCGGGTGGGAGGCGGCGGTGCGGATTTTTTGCACGACGCTGATATTGACAACCGCGGGTCCGGCCTGATCGACCAAAGTGCTGAAATCGGGCAGCTGGCGCCCGGGGCCGGGTTGAACGACCTGCGGCTGCGCGGTGACCGCGTGTGAGAGGGTGATCGGCGTTAAATCGCCACGCTGAAACGCAAGCCCCGTGACAAAGGCGGCAGCGACTGCGAGCGCGATTAATGGTTTCTTCCTGAACATGTGAGCCTCCAATGAGATGACGCACACTTGGGCAGTTGCGCGGTCTGATTAGTTCCTGCGGCCCGCGGCGAATAACAATTTGAGACAATTTCGCGCGGAATCTTTTTCCATGGAAAGACCGGCCTTGAATCTCGCGCAATGCACCCCATAGCGCATTTTCGCGGAGACCGGCGACTAGCGCGGCTCGTCCGGAAGCGGCGCCAGCGAGCGCAGATACGCCATCAACGCAGCGAGGTCCGCTGCTGTTAGGCGACTGGTTGTATTGCGAATCACCTCGTCCATAGGGGCCGCAGCTGCGTCACCGTCCGGGGTGGCGCCCGTCAGCAGAAATTCTTTCAGTTCGGCGTCGCTCCAATCCTTGAGCCGGGTCGGCGTTAGATTGGGGACCCGTTTCCCGTCGGGCCCCTTTCCTCCGGCAAGAAACCGGTCCCGCCGCGGTGCGCCCAGGAAGTTGCGCGGGGTGTGACATTCGCTGCAATGGCCGAGCGCTTGTACGAGGTAAGCGCCACGGTTAATTATTTCCGTAGACGCGCGCTCATTTACAAAGGGCCCGGGTGTGAAGAACAACCATTTCCAGACGGTTACGAGAAAACGCCAACGGTAGAGAAAATTCAGCGCGTGCGGTTGACCGGGACGGTTGCTTGGCTTGAGCGCGCGTAAGTACGCCCACAAGTCGCGCAGGTCTTGATCGGTTATGCGCGTGAACGACGGGTAGGGAAAGGCGGGGAAATAATTCGCTCCATCCGGTCTTCGGCCCTCGCGCATGGCGCGGACGAAATCGGCTTCCGTCCAATTTCCAATTCCCGCCTGCGAATCCGGCGTGATGTTCGGTCCGTAGAAAATCCCGAACGGCGTCTTCAGCGCGCGGCCGCCGGCGAAGGACGCCGCGCCCTTCTTGTCGTCCGTATGACAACCCTCGCAGCCGCCGGCGGTGGCGAGATACTGCCCGCG
>DASYSI010000445.1:0-3304 GCA_036003485.1 Burkholderiales bacterium
GGTCAACACCCGGCATGGCTCGACGACCCGCTGCTGCGGGCGGCCTATTCTCCGCAACATATCCAGGAATACTGGGGTGACCCGCTGGCGAAAATGACGCCCGAAGCCGTCGCGCGCGCGCGCCGGAACTTCGAGTCGGACGGGCGCAACGCGATGAAGCTCAGAGCCGCTGGCGTGCGCATCGTCACGGGCACCGACACAGGACAGACCCGGCACTTGATCGGCTTGGCGAATCATCTGGATCTGGAAAGCATGGTCGCAATCGGCATGACGCCGGCTGAAGCGATCGTCGCGGGGACGCGCGACGCTGCCCAAATCGCGCGCGTCAATACGGGAATGATCGCCGCCGGCAGGAGCGCCGATTTCATCGTCCTCGACGCGAATCCTCTCGAGAATATCGGCAATACGCGCAAGATCAGCCAGGTTTACCTGCGGGGACAGGAAGTCGATCGCGCCGCGTTGAGGGCGAAATGGCAGGCCGAGTGGAGCAGCCAGACGAAATAGCGTACCGATTCGTGTATCAATGTCCGCAATTCGATTCTCCGGAGAATACTTGATCAATCATTTTGGATTTGCCGCGGCAGCGCTGCTGTTGATGATTTCTGCTGGCGCGGGCGCTGCGTACCCTGAACGTCCGATCCGCATACTCGTGCCGTTTCCGCCCGGCGGCAACGTCGATATCACCGCGCGCATCGTCGCGCCGGGGTTGGCGAGCGGGATCGGCCAGACGGTGATTATCGACAACCGCGGCGGCGCGCACGGGACGATAGCCGCCGAGATTGTCGCGAAAGCCGCGCGCGACGGATATACGCTGATGCTCACGTCGAGCGGGATGCTTGCGATCGCGCCGGCGCTGTATCAAAAGCTGAGTTACGACATCGGCAGGGATTTCGCACCGATCGGTTCGATCAGCACCGTGCCGCTCGTGATGCTGGTGCACCAGTCTTCGCCGATCAAGACGGTGCGCGAGTTCATCGCGCTGGCGAAATCGCGTCCCGGCCGGATTACGATGGCGACCAATGGCAGCGGTTCGACGCCCGATCTGGCCGGAGCGCTGTTTCAGAGTCTGACCGGCACGAAACTGATTGCCGTGCCGTACAAAGGCAGCGGCCCCGCGCAGATCGACTTGGCGGGAGGACAGGTCGAAGTCTATTTCGATCAGCTCTCTGCCGCGATCGCATTCGTGAAATCAGGAAAAACCCGCGCCCTCGCGGTCACGTCGAAAGCGCGCGTTGCCGAGCTTCCTGATATTCCGACGATGGGCGAGGCGGACGTTCCGGGATGCGAGGCGACGACGTTTACCGGCCTGCTGGCGCCGGCGGGAACGCCGCGCGTCATCATCGACCGCCTCAATTCCGCCATGAACAACACGCTGCGCACGGATTCCGTTCGCGCAAGTTTCGCCCGCTTTGCCGGCGAGACGCTGCAAGGCACGCCGGAAGATTTTGCGCGTCTGATGCGCACCGAGACCGCGAAGTGGACTCAGGTCGCGCGCGCGGCCGGCATCAAAGGCGAATAGCAACAGCCTTACGGATACATGGCCCACCCCACGCGCTGAGTTACAGCCTTGAAGAAGTGGCCTTGCGTGGTGGTCACGAATAGCGTGGTCATATCCGGGCCGCCGAAACAGCAGTTGGTCGGGCGAATCGCGGGCACCGGATGCGTTTCGAGCACGCGGCCTGCGGGCGAGAATACGTAGATCATTGGCCCCGTGCCGCTCACCTCCCAGCCGGCGGTGGCGACGATGTTGCCGTCAGCATCGAGGCACATGCCATCGATTCCGCGATGGACACCTCTGGCATCTTCTCCCCACGTGAACAACGTTATATAAGTGCCGAGGCTTCCGTCTTCGCGGATCGGATAAGCGCGCAGCTCGCGCATAATGCCTTTCGCATAACCGCTTTCGGCAACGTATAGCGTGCTCTGATCCTGCGATATCAGGATGCCGTTCGGCATCGTGGTGTCGAAGGTCACGCGCGTGACCGTGTAGCTGCCGTCCGCCTGGGGATCGGCACGCAGCACAGATTTGTTGTCGAGCTCGGTGCGCTCGGTTGCGTCGATGTTGCCCTCGTTCCAAGGGTTGGTGAACCAGATGCGCCCTTTGCGATCGATCGCGAGGTCGTTCGGTGTATTGAGCTTATGGCCTTCCACGCGGTCGGCGATGGTCACGTTGCGGCCGTCGGGATCGAAGCGCAGTATTGAGCGCCCGCCCGAGCAGCAACCGAAGAGGCGTCCCTGCGCATCGAACGCGAGGCCGTTGGTGCGGTTGGTTCCGGTGCGTGCTTCCGTAATCGCGCCGCTTTGCGGATCGTAGCGCATGATGCGGCTTGCGCGTATGTGGGTGAAATAGATGTGCTCGCCATCCCATACCGGGCCTTCAGTCAACGGGACCGCCGACGGTTTCATAAGCAATTCGAATTTCCACTGCATGATGGTTCTATCTCCCGTTTTTCGTTTTCGGTATGATAACTGACCTGTATCAGCCATGTTGATTTCACCGGCACTTTGAGCAAGAGACGTGGATCTACAAAATGCCGGCCGTCTGGCCGTTCGAGTGATCGCAGCCGTGCTTATTGCGTTGTCATGCGGTGCACTCGCGGCGGACGATCTTTATGATGCGATAAACCGCTTACGCGCCGGACAGGGCACATGCACTGCCGCGCAAAAACCCGCTGCGTTGACGCGGCAGTCCGCGCTTGAACGCGTTGCCCGTGATCTCGCACGCGGCTATACGCTGCCGGATAGTCTCAAAGAATCCGGGTACCGGGCGAGCGCGTCGCTTTTCATCAACATCAGCGGTGCCGACAGCAGCGACGAGGCAGCGACGCTGCTGGAAAAACAGTACTGCAAGCAGATCCTCGGCGCGGAGTTGGCCGACATCGGCATCTACCAGGATGCGCGCCAGCTTTGGATAGTCATGGCAGCGCCGTTTGCGCCGCGCGTTTCTTTGTCATCGGAGGCGGCCGCACGGCAGGTACTCGATCTGGTGAACAAGGCGCGCACTGCATCGCGCCGTTGCGGCGACAAAATGTTCAATGCCGCGCCTCCATTGCGCTTGAACGCGGTGCTTGCGAACGTGTCGCGCGAACACGCCGAAGACATGGCCCATTTCAACTATTTCAGTCACCTCGGGCGTGACGGCTCGAAGCCTGCCGAGCGGGTGCTGCGGATGGGCTACAAGTTTCGCGCCACCGGCGAAAATATCGCCGCCGGACCATCGACTCCGGATGGCGCGGTCGCCGGATGGATCAAGAGCCCACCGCATTGCGCCAATCTGATGAATTCCACGTTCACCGAGATGGGC